>JAKBQO010000012.1:14328-19931 GCA_021835185.1 Thermoplasmata archaeon | reverse complement strand
TACTGTTTTGAGTTCTACAACAAGGAACTTCAAGGGAAGAATGGGTGCCGGTGGTGCCAGGATATACCTTGCATCCGCCAGGTCTGTGGCTATTTCTGCTATAAATGGGTATATTTCGGGTGGCTTCAATGAATAAAATGGAAGGAAAAGCATGGACTTTTGGAGATGATATCAATACCGATTTGATGTATCCACAGATATGTTATACATTACCGGAGAAAGAAAAACCCCATCATGCCATGGAGGCAAACCGCCCGGGCTGGGCTTCTTCAGTCCGCAACGGCGATATAATTATTGCGGGGAAAAATTTTGGCACCGGTTCAAGCAGGCCAGCAGCCGACAATATAAAAAATCTTGGCATAAGCTGTGTTATTGCGGAATCATTAAATGGGTTATTTTTGAGAAATTCTGTAAACTCTGGATTGCCTTCGCTTGAAGTGCATGGAATTTCAGGAATTGTAAAGGAGGGCAATATTGTTGCAATTGACTTTAGCAGCAATACTGTTATGGATAAAGAAACAGGAAAAGTAATGAAGTTCAAGCCATTGCCTGCATTCCTCATGGAAATAATAGATAATGGAGGAATAATAAATATACTGAAAAATAAAGGTTTGCTCGGCCCACCATTATGATGGGACAACCTTTATCAGGTTGCCCTTCGCCAGGAATATTAAAGGCACAAATATTAATCCCAGTATGCCCATGGATACCCATGCAAGTTCATAATTATACTGTGATACAATTATTGTGAAAATGACGGGGACTGCAACGGCTACCAGAAGTTGCAATGTGTTTACAAAGGAAAGTGTGAGGGATACCAGGTCCCTTCTGGCCAGATACCTTACAAGGGTATATGTTATGGACATCCCGTACACGGTAATCATGCCCATTGCAATAGCTATAATTATTATGAATATGTAATAATGGATAAAACCGATCAAAATCAGGAGTAGGGAAAGTACGATATTTATTGCCAGGAACGTCCCGATCTTGTATTTTGTCCTTGAAAAATGGTATCCGCCAAGAACCCCCCCTAAGAAGCCGATAAGAAGGTATAATGAAGATATGCTGCCAGCCAGGTCAACACTATACTTTATGGATTCCAGGTAATACACGAAAAATTGGCCCAGTATGGTTTCGGCCACCATTGCTGCTATCCCTATAAAAGCTACCAGAATAATTATCCTGTTTGAGAATACTTTCTTAAAGCTGGCAAATATATCGGATTTGTTTGTTTTTATGTTTTCTATATTCCTGAATAGAAAAACCAGGACAAAAAATAATGCAAGTGTGAGAACGCCTGCGATTATAAAGGGGATTCTGTATCCCATATACTGGTCAAGGATTGCCCAGCCTATAATTCCTACTCCACCGCCCACATTGAATGCGCCGTTATAAATTCCTATATGGAACGCGTATTTGTTTTCCGGTACAATGGATGCAAGAAGGCTTAAAGCCGGAGAGAAGAAGAGCGCAGCCGATAGGCCTGCAAAGAATCTTGAGACTATTAACTCGGTAAAGTTTACCGAAAGCCCTGATGTTATTGCAAAAATAGATACAAAGAGCAGCCCGATAAGCGATGTTGTCTTATCGCCTATATATGATGAAAGGTAGCCACCCAGAACCTGGAATACTGCAATTCCCACATAAAATGCGGTTACAAGTGTTCCAAGCTCAACAACAGTGAGGTTCATATCTGTTTTTATGTATTCCAGTGCTGGGGCCATGTCCATCCAGTTAAGGGCATATAATGCCCTGGCAGTGTGAACTAGCCCGGCTCTGGTACCATAATTCATCCACCATTATTAATATCACATTTATAAATCCATCTAACAGTTTAAAAACGTTCTGATATGTATATGGCGATATGATTGGAGTAGTGGCATTTATCAGGAATTTTTCGATCTAAAATCAATAAAATAATTAAATCATCTAATGTTGATTGCTAACTACTTTAAGGTCAAGCAGTGAGGCTTATACTTGCCGTCTTTCTTTTTACAAAGAAATTAAAGCGGGCCTATTGGCTGGTTGGCAGGATACCTGTCCCTAATATTCATGTGGTGCAATGCAATTTACTTCTCTATTGAAAACGTAGGGAATATATTTAAACCTTAACTCATCATTTTCTGTGGAATATGTTATTCTAAATTTCATGTTTTATTATTTCAATATTACCAATTTTCCTGTGGTTTTTATTAATTGTGATATCACTAAATATGCAGTGTTATGGGAGATAACGGCCTTAAAATCTATTAACAGGTTCGCAGAAAACCGGCGAGCCCGGGGAAATGAAAGTTAAATTAAATATAGGGGGTTCCGGTATTCTCAGAGGTGGGTACCAACTTGTGATACTGTGTTGTTATACAGGGAGGGCCTGGATTCTAAAGTATAATTATAATTGAAAGTAATTGGTTTTCCAGTGAAATGGTATATCCAGACATTGTATACCGGCACTATATTAAATGAAACGTATATTGAATTATTGTCTGAAGAATGAAACACAGTGCATAAACTCCATTCAATGGTTTTATTATTCCATGTGTAAGCTGCTGGCTTGTTGAATAACCCTGGAAAATTATTTAACTTAAGATTAATATTTTTTATTTCAATGGCCGTTGATGTTAATGGAAAATTTAGTGTTTGATTGAGTTTGTATACCTGTATATTGCCTATATAACCACTCTCGCCTGTTGTATATATCTGTGGTATATACCAGTATTCAATAACATATTCTACTTTAGATTTTCCATATGTTAAATTAACGTATTTTAATTCATAAGTTATATTCTTAGCTATGCAATTTTTTAGCTGTTTCTGATCTATTGTTGTTTTTATATTTGTTTTTGGCTCTGTTTCAAAATTGTAACCTGTAAATGATATAATTATAATAATTACGATTAATATTACTAAATATTTAATTGTAGATTTTCTCATATTTATCACGTGCTTGAATACTGTTCAAGATCAAAGTTTTCACTTATCTGTGCCTTATATTGCTGGTTTTCAAATTCTACTGGTTTCATATCACTGTTAGTTATTGTAAATGTGCTTGTATAGGTCATTGGATCGGCATAGGGATTAGTGTGTGTTCCGTATGGCTGTTGAAAATGAAATTCTAAGCAGTCTCCAAATTCATGTACATCATATGTATGGTATTCGGGTATGAATCCATACAGATAAGTCCAGTAACTAAGTGTTATTGGATTCCAGTAAACACCGGCTTTTGCTGATGTAGTTGTACCGGCGTTTGCTGTGATTTGATATCCATTGGTCACATCTCCGGCGGAAACATCACTACTTGATGAGAACAATGATGACGGATTTGGGATCGATATTCCTTCAATAGCCAATATGGAATTAAGGAAGAAAAATGCCGCATTTATAGCACTTTGTATTTTTGGGCAAGATTGTTCTTCATGATATTGAAGAGCACTATAATAATTCCTTTCCACAAAATTACTATTCCCCCCATTACTATCAACGATTTTTTGTTCTATGCAATTGACATCATATGAAGATGATGTTGGGCTGAATGTGGTATCTATTTCTACATAAGCTTTTGTAGAATCGGCATACAAAGTACTTCCAGTTTGTGCCGTTTCTGTTATTACGCCAATTTCCTTACCATTTGAATTAAACAGGCATGCGCCCGTACTTATGCCTGTTGTTATAGTGCCATAAGTGACAACATTAGAACCCCTATAGTTTTCTATTACAGGGTCTATGGTATATGTTTCATTTTTTGTTAATATTACATTATATGCCATGTTTAGAACAGCATAACTATTATCTTTCATTATTGTTGTGTGTAAAGGAAATGAAGCCGAAGGATTTATCATTACATTGTTGAATGATAAGCTATTGTATGGATTTTTTATATTGATTAAATTAATATATTTGTTGTTTGCGTAAACATTACTGAATTCATTATTTATATTATGGTTATTTTCCATTATATTACTGGACGGCAACATTAAATTGAATTGCACTGTATAATTGCCTGTTGTATTTTTTAAATTTTTAATCGTTATATCTGCATGCACACTGTTATTATAGAATAAATAAATATACGCTACTTTTATAGATTTATCTTTTAATATTTCCACCGCAGAATTTTGAAATTTACTAACTATTTTTTTATTATCTATAATGTTTAATTTCTGGCTATTTGTATTATTTGATATGATCCATTGTGATGGGTAATACTGGTTATTTAATTTAATATAAGGATCATTGCCTGAAAATGTTACACCGTTATTATTAAAATCGTATGCTTTTCCGGCAGGCTTTATATTAAATACAGGTATTTTATTGATGCTATTACTGATGCTAGCTATCTCCGGCACGGATGATGCAATGTTTGTGTTATTGCTTATCGCAGGTGAAAAAGCCGTAAAAACAAAAATTAGTGCCATTGTTACACCTATTATTACCCTTTTCCTATTCATAATGATATTAATACATAAATATATATATTTCAGTAACAATATTAATAAATAATTTATTATTTAATAATTTACCGGTCAATCTTTATATTAGTTTCCAGTATTTATACCTGATCATCTGCAATCTCATCAAAATTATATGAATTTGAATGCTATTTCCATGGGATTAATTATCAAATAATACACTTTCAATTAAAATTCCATAATTCCTGATAAAAACGGAATAAAAATATTATTATAAATTTTAAATCTATTACCTTTTAGGGAATATATCCGTACCAGGTTGTTCATCTATCCATTCAGATGATGTAGAAACTTCCGAAATAGTTTCCTTTTATTATGTAAAATCTTATAAACCATGGATAGCTCTGTTTAGCTTGCCTATTATAGCATCCCTATTAGTTGGTTTTCTCTTCCTCATACATAATATTTCCTCAACTTTTCATATATATCCCTGTCGGGAATCGATGTTTTTAGCTTCTCCAGCATACTTTCAGCGTCATATGTGACCCTTTTAAATGAGATAGCCATGGTTTCCGTGTCTATAACTGCATATGATGGCTTGCCGGTGAAATCCCTTGGCTGGCCAACGCTTCCCGGATTGATTATTTTATTGCGGTAAACCATCATAAAATGTGTGTGCCCTATGAGTATATAATCATGGCTATCAAAAAATGGCTTGTCCCTAAACACCTTTTCAGCTTCGTTGGCAAACAGGTATCCATCAAGGTTGTTGTATGGCGACGCGTGTGCCATATAGAATTTCTTTCCATCTATTTCAGTGTCAGTATTTAATTTAAATGTTTTAAGAAGAGCCATATCATTTTTACCCAGTAATTTCATACTTATATGCTCCCTTGTGTAATCACTGAGCTCAAGCATATCAAAGGAACAGTTGCAGGAGGAACCGGTGAGTACTGCGTTATCATGGTTTCCAAGTATATTTATGTCGCTATTGGCCTTGAGGAAATCCAGAACCCTGTCCGGTTCAGGGCCATAATCCACGGCATCGCCTAAAAATATCATTTTATCATATTTTTCTTTATCATATACCGATTGCAGGGCATCAAAATTTCCGTGTATGTCCGATAATACCAGCAGTTTCATTCTTTTATATGGGATCAACGTATTTAATTCATATGTATATAATAGATCGGA
>JAKBQO010000012.1:0-14318 GCA_021835185.1 Thermoplasmata archaeon | reverse complement strand
TCCGATCTAATTACATATGAAATATTATTTATATATGTATTTGATAACTTGCCAGATGGAAAAAATCAGGGATGTTAACATATATAAAATGCTGTCAGATGAAATAAGGCTGCATATTATGAAATTATTATCTGAAAAAGATATGCCTGTGTCTGATATTGTCAACGCACTTAATATTGAACAGCCATTAATATCCCACAAGTTAAAGGAACTCCGGGAAAATGGGATGACCATAAGCAGGAAGTCCGGGAAGAATATTATATACTCCATATCTGACACGTTACTGGAAGATGTTCTCCGTGTTACTGAAAATGCAGGAAATAAATTAGATTTAGCATGCAATTGTGTAGAATGCGATAACAACGACAAATGACATTATTATTTTACCTGGCACTTCTCATATTCGCCATCACACTGGTACTTGTACTTAAAAAGCCGAAAAATATAGGCATTGGATACTCTGCACTGGCAGGTGCAGTTGTTACCATTATCCTGGGAATTTCAACTTTACATGATATAATAACAGTATGGGATATAGTCTGGAATGCCACTTTTACATTTATCTCTGTTATTATAATTTCACTGATACTGGATGAAGCAGGATTCTTTGAATTTATTGCCTACAAAATGGCACTGTATTCAAGGGGGAATGGAAAAAAATTATTTATGCTTATAATTCTCCTGGGTTCCGGCATATCCGCAATTTTTGCAAATGATGGTACCGCGCTTATACTTACACCTATAGTCTATGCAATCCTTTACAGGTCAAATTTCTCAAAAAACAGGATACTCCCGTTTATTATGGCAACAGGTTTTATTGCAGATACTGCCAGCATACCATTTATTGTCAGCAACCTTGTCAACCTGGTAACTGCTGGATACTTCCATATAACGTTTTCAAGGTATACTGAAATTATGCTTATCCCGGACATAGTATCTGTTGTCTCCAGCCTGTTTGTGCTGTATATATACTATCGCAAAAATATAAGGGATGATTTTCACACTGACCCTGCAGTAAAACCTTCTTCATTCATAAAGGATAGAAGAATATTCCTGATGGCATTTCCAGCCACAGTACTCCTTATGGTTCTTTACTTTCTATCAGGGTTCATAGGAGTCCCAATTTCCTTTATTGCGATGCCTTTTGCACTGATATTTTATATTGTTGCCAGACTTGGCGGGAGAATAGATGCAAACCATGTTATAAAAATTGCCCCGTGGCAGGTTGTTTTGTTTTCACTTGGAATGTACATAATAGTATTCGGCGTAAGCAGCAATGGGCTCGATTCTATATACATTGTTATATTGAATTACTTTTCCTCGCTCCCTGGCCCATTCCCCATAATTACAACAGGGTTCTTCTTTGCCATGAATGCGGCATTCATGAACAATATGCCATCGGTCATGATAGGCGATATAGCAATATCGGGGATAGCACATCCCGGATTGCTTATGTATGCCAATATAATAGGCAATGACATAGGGCCGAAATTTACGCCTATAGGGTCACTTGCCACACTTCTATGGCTATATACCCTTGAAAGGAAAAATTCCATAAAGATTTCCTTCTCCTATTATATGAAAACGGGGTTTATCCTTGCTGTGCCTGTACTGTTTTTTACACTGCTTTCACTTTACATAATGTCATTGATTGTCTGAATTTGCTATTTCTTTCAGGTCATCCTCACTGTAAACCATATTATTATTCTTAATTTTCTCCAGCATATATGATATTTTATTATCATCTGCGTTGATTCCCATATTTGCCAGCTTTTCACGCAGTGCGTGTTTTCCTGAATATTTGTCTATGGTGAAAGAATGCTGCAAGCCAAGCCTTGAAGGATCCATGAACTCATATGTTCCTGGATTTCTTATTATTCCGTCTACATGCACCCCCGATTTATGTGTAAAGGCAGTGGATCCGGTTACCGGATAATTAGGTGGCATTGTAATTCCACTGTATTTTTCAATAAGTTCAGAAAGAGGTTTAAGTGAAAGAAGGTTTATGGCATCCACACCTAAATGGTAATTCAACAGCACACCAAGGGCCTGTGTCGGGATTATTCCAACCCTTTCACCCAGGCCGTTAACAGTGGAATGTATGATGGTAGCGCCGGATTCTGCAGCAGCCAGTCCATTTGCAAGTGCCATTCCCATGTCATTGTGCCCGTGGAAATCGTATTCAACACCTTTTATATCACTTAAATTATTGAATATATATGCCGTTTTCTCCGGGGTCAGTATTCCAAGAGTATCTGCTATTGAAACCCTGTCTGCCCCTGCATCCACAGCTGTCCTTACCACATTCCTCAAAAAGTTTATATCGGTCCTGGAAGCATCCTCTGCGGTAAATCTTACGGGTATCCCTGTCGAGGAAGCATAACTTATTGAATCATATATTATATCCAGTGCCTCTGTGCGGCTCCTGTGTGTTTTGTTATCCAGATGTATATCACTTACACCGTAGAATATTGCTATCCTATCAACGCCAAGCGATGCTGCGGAATCGATATCAGAATTGACAGCACGGCTATGCGCAATTATCTCTGAATTGATCATCCCGGAAGCTTTCATATCCATTATTTCTTTTATAGCAGAGTAAATATCAGGCGAGACCAGTGGGTGACCTGCTTCAATCATTGCAACATGTGCATCTGATAGAAGTTGCGCAATTTCTATTCGCTGATTTTTATTGAAAAGCACCCCGGGAGTTTGTTCACCCTCCCTGAGTGTTGAATCCAGTATTCCAACTTTTAAAGGCATAGTGTTCTATATGCTCATTTAATAAATAAAATTTTCGTATTATTTCTACTAATTTCGTAAATTATGTGATAATACAAAATCTTTTTAAATGCTATTTGCTCATGGACGTATGATACTTTCAGTAGATGGTGGAGGAACAAAAACTGCCGCCATAATAGTGGATGAGAAGAATTACAGACTTGCTGGATTTGGAGTTGCCGGCCCGAGCAATGTCCGCAGTGTTACAGCATCAACTTCAAGAAAAAATATTTTAAAAGCTATTAAAAATGCTGAAAAGATGGCTGGAAGCGTTTCCATCACCGGTTCTATTTATGGAATAGCTGGATATGGCGATTCTATTGCATACACAGAGGAGATTAAATCAATTGTAAAGTCTATTGAAGCCATATCCGATGGAAAAGCTATAATAACAAATGATGGAGAGGCTGCAGTATACCTTGTTACAATGGGCGATGATGGAATAGTTACTGCACTGGGCACCGGTTCCGTTGGAGCTTATATTAAAGATGGGAAAGTTAACAGGATTGGCGGATGGAGTTACCTTACGGATGATGTTGCTTCCGGTTACTGGATTGCAAGGAATGGAATAGAAATGGCTGAAAAAAGCTATGATGGCATTATAGGAAAAACATCACTTATTGAGAAATTGCAGGAACATTTCAAACTTCCGCTCCGTGACCTTGTTGCCGATCTGGAAGCGCATTTTAATAAAAGAGTCATGGCTTCACTGGCAATGGATGTCGACACAGAGGCTGAAAAGGGCGATAAGATTTCAGAGAATGTGCTTTACATGGCTTTTAACGAGATAAAATTAATGATAGATGGTATGAAAAAAAATTTTGAAAAGCCGGTGGCGGTGGGATCCATAGGAGGGGTTATGCAATCCAGAACAATAAGGGAACTGCTTCACCGGGAGTATAATGGAATTAAAATTTTTTATGGGTATCATGTTGCAATAGGGAATGCTATGAGGTTGCTTGGCTCCAGAAGCAGTGAAGTGAGAGATTCCTTTGTATCACAGATGGAAGAGAAAATCGATTTGCTTTCACAGTCAGAGAGAGACTTGCTTTTTATTAAGTAATATCTTTTTCTAAAAAGATACATATATATACACTTTCAATATTATAGATTCATGAGATACCATTTATCTGATATGCTTATACTTGAACAGGTTTCAGAAAGCCCTAAAAAACCTTACAGAATCATAAAAGGCATAGTGGGAAAATTTGATATTGAGTATAAACCCAGCACAGGTATGATATATCCAGCAATAGACAGGTTATTAAAAGCAGGTTATATAAAAAAAACCATTGATGGATATATAATAACAGAGGAAGGAAAAAAATACAGGTCAAACAACCGGGAAAACTATGAAAAGCTTATATCGAATTTTATGGATAATAAACTATTCTTCAGAAATCTAAGAAAGGCTGTACGTGATTTGATTTCCACAATAAAGGAATCAGACAAAAGCTATATAAGGGAAAATCAGGAAACTATTATAGAAGAGATAGGCGAAATTTCAAGAAAAATTAAAAATAAGGAGTGAATAATATGGATTATAGCATAGAAATAGACAAATTGACAAAGATATTTAACGGAAAAGTTACTGCTGTCGATAACGTCAGCTTGAAAATAGGATCAGGGCAGATATACGGCCTGCTCGGGCAAAACGGGGCAGGAAAATCAACATTAATTAAAATGCTTACAGGCAGCCTGACTCCAACATCCGGTACAGCTAAAATTGCCGGATTAGATTTAACAAAGGACTCAATGAAAATAAGAAAGATTACCGGTGTGGTGCCACAGGATCTTACAACGGATGGAGACCTAAGCGGGAGGGAGAACCTTAAATTGATTGCAGATTTATACGGCATACCGAAAAAAGAGGCCCTTGAAAGAATAGATGTTCTTCTCCATATGGTTGATTTATATGATGTTCGGGACAGGCATGCTGAGAATTATTCTGGCGGCATGAGAAAAAGGCTCGAACTTGCATGTGGATTAATGAATACACCAGAGGTATTATTTCTGGACGAACCCACACTGGGGCTGGATGTTACCACAAGGGAAAACCTCTGGAAATATATCCGGTCGGTACAGAAAGAATTCCATATAACAATAATATTGACATCCCATTATCTGGATGAGGTGGACGCACTTGCAAATGAATTATCCATAATAGACCATGGAAAAATAATAATTTCGGGTACATCAGATGAGTTAAAGAAGAGCCTTAAGGGTGATATTATAACATTAAAAGTAAAAAATGATGATGAATACAGCAAACTGGAAAAATTCCCGGAATCACTTGAAATAAAACGTATGGAAACGGGAGATGTGAGGATGAAGGTAAACAATTCAGATGAAGTGCTGCCAAAGCTTATGAAGTTCCTGGGGGAAAATGAAATTTCTCCAGAAGCTATAAGCATACGCAAACCGTCACTTGATGAGGTATTTATCGAGTATACCGGAAGAAATATAAATTCTGAAGCGGGAAACACCGATTATGCAAAATTAATGATGGGGAGGAGATAAAATGGGTGGCTTGATACCTTTAACTATAAGGGATCTGAAAAGATGGTACAGGAACCCTATATCCGCTGTGGTTGGTGTGATTCAGCCTATATTCTGGATTGTGCTGTTCGGCAGTGCCTTTGATATTGCAAAATTTGGTGGGCCTGCAAGTTCTGCGTTCTTTGAGGGGGCGCCAAACTATATAACATATCTTATGGGAGGAATATTGACAATTATAGGGCTGTTTACGGGTATGTTCTCAGGAATTAACATAATATGGGACAGAAGGCTTGGAATACTGCAGAGGTTCCTTATAGCACCCATAAATAGGGCATCTATAGTATTTTCCAGGATCCTCTCATCGGTGGCAAGAATACTTGTCCAGATTGTAATACTATTCGTCGTTGCCTTCCTGATACCGGATGGGTTGAAAATTGAACATGGGTTTACAGCTATGGATGCTGTAGTGCTTGTTTCAGCAGTATTGATGATATCGTTTATATTTTCATCCCTGTTCAGCATCATAGCAGTCAGGACAACAAAAATGGAGTCCGTATTTGGAATAGTAAATCTGATAAACCTGCCACTTATGTTTGCCAGTTTCGCAATGTTTCCACCTGACCTTATGGCTGGCTGGTTGGAAAATGTTGCCAGGTATAACCCCGTATCATGGTCCGCACAGTCCATAAGAATGGTGATAATAAACGGTACATTAAGTGCGAGTGAAGCCCACACAGTACTTCTTTACATGATGGGATTGCTGGCATTGACTGTCTTTATGCTGGTACTTACCTATGTGATATCCAACAAAGAAATACGTGGATAATCAGGAAATTACTGTACCACCACATTTTTCATTATACAATATATTTTTATATTCATTTAAATCAAACCCGTTTATAACAAATATTTTTATTCCAGCCCTTTTTGCTATTGTTAATGATGTTATGTCCATAAACACATTTGTTCCTGCACCGGTAGAATTTTTAATGGATAATGAAATAGCCTCATTATAGGAAAGTTTTGAGAATTTCTTTGCATCATTATCGATTTTCGGGTCAGATGAGTAAACGCCATCAACAGATGTTGCATTTATAAGTACTTTTGAGCCGATTCTTTCTGCAAGAAGTGTTGATACAGTATCTGTAGTATGTCCAGGCTCTGTGCCACCCATTACAACATACCTGTAATTATGGAGCATTTCAGCAGCGTCGTTGATATTTGTGGGAATTTTAGAGTTTACGTCATCAAAGAATGTTGTCATCGCCAGGGCATTTATCCTGGTAGCGTTTATTCCGATTTCATCCAGTATATTATCGTTAACATTGTATTTCTTCAGGTCAGATATATATGTCCTGGCAAGCTTTCCACCACCCACCACAATGCCGAATTTGTCGTATGTGGAAATAGATTTCATTGTTTCTGAAAATTCTTCCATTAATTTAAGATTGAGCCTTTCCTTTGATATTATTGATCCACCCAGTGATATAACTACACTATTCATTTGATTTCATTAAGGTTAAATATTATTATAAAATTTTCTATAATGGATGATGAAGATTATAAACGCTATGAATTTAAAAAAGCCATGGAAGAGCTGTCTAAATTACATGGCCGTGGAACGGAATTAATATCACTTTACATCCCGCCAGACAAACAGATTTCTGATGTGGTACAGTATTTAAGGGAGGAGTTTTCCACTTCTTCAAACATTAAATCAAAAACAACCAGAAAAAATGTCCTGGGCGCTATCGAGTCCATAATGTCCAGGCTAAAATATTATAAACAGCCGCCTGAACACGGGCTTGTGTTTTTTGTCGGCCATGTCGCAACGCGAGGTGACCAGACAGAGATGTATACAAAGATAATAGAACCTCCACAGGCTATACAGACCTTTTTATATAAGTGTGATTCGAGCTTCCATCTGGAGCAGCTAACAGACCAGTTGAAAGAAAAGGAATTATACGGGCTTATAGTAATAGACAGAAAAGAGGCAACTATCGGTTTCCTTCGAGGGACAAAAATAGATGTTGTTGACTATGAATATTCACTGGTTCCAAGCAAGCACCGACAGGGTGGACAGTCATCGCGAAGGTTCGAAAGGCTTATAGAAATTGCCGCAAATGAGTTTTTTAAAAAGATAGGAGATATAGCAAACAGTACATTTATGCCAGTTATAAAGGATGTAATAACCATATTTGTTGGCGGCCCTGGCGCAACAAAGGAGTATTTTATAGAGAAAGATTATCTGAGGAATGAAATAAAAGATAAGATAAAGGATCTATTTGATATAGGATACACGGATGAATCAGGATTAAGGGAACTGGTAGAAAAGGCATCTGAATCAATAAAGGATATGAGGATAACACGGGAAAAGGACATTATAAACAGGTTTCTCAGGGAAATAAAAAAATCTGATGGTGGGCTTGGCGTATATGGTGAAGCTTCAATAATCAATGCTTTGAAAATGAAAAATATCGAATTGCTGATAGTATCAGATAGTATAAGAAAAATAAAATATTTTTATAAATGCCCTGTATGTGGTGCGGAGAAAACATTCACGGATGAGCCAACTGAAGAACCAGTATGCGACAATGATAACACCCCTATGAACTTCGAAAAGGAGGATGATTTCATAGAAGACCTCTATAAAATGGCGGAGGAATCAGGAACGAAGGTAGAAATGGTTTCAGAAGATAGCGATGAGGGAAGGTTATTAAAAACAGCATTTGGGGGATTGGCAGGAATATTAAGGTATGTTCCCGAAAACCAGTTAAACATATGAAGTGCCAGAAAACACAGCAATTATTGTGATGGAAATTATATCCATCCGGTTATTTTCTATATACTATTTGCATGCCATTGCTCCGGTGGAAATTTTCTATAAATCCTTTATTTCTATGCTTTATAAATCATATATGCCATCAGAGTGATATATAGCACATCGATTGTCTAAAAAAATAAATATTCAATTACCATAAAAGATAGTGAATCCGTTTTTCCTCTTTTTCAAAAAATTCAGGAAATACTCCAGAAATCATGTGATAAAAGCTTCTATTCTAACAATAGCGGTGATAGTATATTCTGTATTCAGTGAGTTTTTTATTGAGGATTCGATTGTTTCCAGTGGAATTCATTCTTTATTTTCAAGCCTCTGGTGGACAATGCAGACAATAACGACTGTTGGATATGGGGACACTCCTGTTTATGGCCTTGCAGGGAGAGCAAATGGCATGCTTATAATGGTAATCGGGATAGGTTCACTGGGTTATCTGATGGCAGGATTGACAAGCATGTTAATAGATATCAGATTATCTTCAAAATTAGGTGAGAGAATGGCTGCTGAAAAGAAACACATAGTGCTATGCAACTATAATGAAAGTACAAAAAAAGTGCTTGATAAAATAAAATATGATGGCATTGACATTGTTATACTCAATGAAAATGAGGTTAAAGGCGATAATGAATACACGTACATTAAAGGCAGTTTTCTCCGGGAAAATGATCTTATAAGGGCAGGAATAAAAAAGGCCTCATCGGTAATAATTTTTTCAAGGTCCGAGGATAAGGAACAGATGGCAATGGATGCTGAAAGCATATTATCTGCAATGATAATAAGGAAACTTAACCCGGAAATTAGAATTATAGGTGAAATTTTGAACCCCGACAGCCGTGAACACGCGTCAAGTTTTATGGATGATATAATAATAAAAGGCGATGTATCATCTATGCTAATCTATTCTTCAATAATGATTCCTGGAATTCCGGAGTTTATCAATGACCTCTTAATGTCCAATAGCATTTCCGAGGAAGATATAGATGAAAAATATGCCAGCAGCACATACCATGAATTTATCAGCAATATGGAAAAGGAAAACCGTATCGTTCTTGCATTCAGAAAGCAGGATAAAATATACTTAAGGGAAAATTCAGATAAAAAAATAGATGTTGATAGTTATATATTTATAAAAAATTGATTACTGGTATAAGCCCAGGTCCTCTGTTTTCTTCTTCTCGCTTATATCCCTTCCCATAGTCGCTGCAAGGTCATTATAGAACTTAGTAACGTTCTTGTCTATGGATGGGCGTATAGTTTTCATGGCTTTTATAAATGCATCCTGATTGACCTCGGTTGCTTCAGGGTTGTTACGGTATGCCATCATTCCGGCTTCTCTGCAGAGATTTTCCAGGTCAGCCCCAACGTATCCGTCAGTTTTTCTGGCAATATCCTTGAGATCAACATCTTTCGCAAGGGGCATTTTCCTTGTGTGGACTTCCAGTATCTTTAAACGGCCTTCCTCTTCAGGCGGCGGTATGTATATGATTTTATCAAATCTGCCTGCCCTTAGCAATGCAGGGTCAATTATATCAGGCCTGTTTGTAGCGGCTATAACCACCACCCCTTTCAGTACCTCAATGCCATCCATTGAAGTCAACAGCTGGTTAACAATACGTTCTGTAACCCCTGAATCCATGGATGTCCCCCTTCTGGGTGCAATTGAATCTATTTCATCCATAAATATGATTGCAGGTGATACCTGTTTTGCCTTCTTGAATATTTCACGGACAGCCTTTTCACTATCACCAACCCACTTGGAGAGAACTTCCGGGCCTTTCACGGAGATGAAATTGGCGTTGCTTTCGTTAGCCACTGCCTTGGCAAGCAGGGTTTTTCCGGTACCTGGTGGGCCATAAAGCAAGAATCCTTTTGGTGCCCTGATTCCCAGCCTGCTAAATACGTCTGGATTTAAAAGTGGCAGTTCCACAGCTTCACGGAGTTCTGATTTCAGGGCTTCGAGTCCACCAATATCGTTCCATTTTATATTTGGAACTTCGACTGTTACTTCCCTGAGGCTGCTGGGTTCAATTGTTTTGAGTGCTTCCATGAAATCGTCCTCTGTAACAATCATTTTCTCCAGTACCTCAGTGGGTATTGGCTTATCCAGATCAATTTCAGGCAAATACCTCCTGAGTGCATTCATAGCAGATTCCCTTGTTAAAGCCGCCAGATCTGCCCCAACAAAACCGTATGTAATGTCGGCTATTCTGCTGAAGAATTCACTTTCCTTCTCATCATCCATGCCAAGGGGCATTCCCCTGGTGTGTATTGTAAGGATTTCCATTCTGCCCTTTTTATCAGGAACTCCGATAACAATTTCACGGTCAAACCTTCCTGGCCTTCTAAGAGCAGGGTCAACAGCGTCTAACCTGTTTGTTGCGCCGATAACTATAACATGACCCCTGTCCTTCAATCCATCCATCAGGGTAAGAAGCTGGGCTACCACTCTCCTTTCTACCTCGCCCTGCACATCTTCCCTTTTCGGGGCTATGGAATCTATTTCATCTATGAATATTATAGATGGCTCGGATTCGTCTGCCTTCTGGAATATCTCACGGAGTTTCTGTTCACTCTGCCCATAATACTTGCTCATAATTTCAGGGCCATTGATAGCAAAGAAATTTGCACCACTTTCGTTTGCAACAGCCTTTGCTATAAGGGTTTTCCCGGTACCTGGTGGACCATTAAGCAGGACTCCCTTGGGCGGTGTTATGCCCAGCCTTTCAAAAAGCTCCGGGTGTTTCAGTGGAAGCTCAATTATTTCCCTTATTTTGCCTAGCTGGTCAGAAAGGCCCCCTATATCCTCATAACTTACCTTTGTCACTTCTTCAAGGACTTCAGAAGCTGGATCTTCCCTGATTTCAACACGTGTTTCTTCACTGACTTCCACCGGTATCTTGCTTGGAATTGTTTTGATTACCTTAAATAGCAAACCTGTGTGCCCTGCTAGCGTTAATCCAGGGACGCTTATGCTATCCTGTTCTATCAAAGGCCTCCTTATAAGGGCTTTCTGGACAAAATCATCTATGCCTTCCCCGAACCTTAATTTCTGGTCTTTTCTTATTATGGGTGCGAGTACCACTTTCTTTGCTTCCTCAACTTCTACCTTTTTTACCTTTACCTTGTCTCCGATAGAAGCGCCGCAGTTATTTCTCATTACACTATCTATTCTAACAATGCCCTTGTTTTCGTCCTCTGGCCTGGATCTGAATACTCTCCCCACAGTAGACCGTACCTTTTCAATAGCGACAACGTCGCCTATTTCAACGTCAAGATCTAATCTGGAAATTTCATCAAGCCTAACCCTGGCCATGCCGGGATCGGTTGCATTTGCCTCAGCTATCCTGAGTAATATACCATCATTTGGTTTCATAAACCCTTATTTACTAAATAGTATTTTAAAATATTGATATTGTATAATTTTATGTTATGAAACTAATACAGACTGCTTCTTTTATAAATTGGAAGTTTTTGAGTTTATGGATTTATGAATAATATAGAAAAATGTAGTAATCTGGATTTAAAATACTGGAAAATCGATTATAGATACCTAATTTGAATCATTTAAACAGGAAAAAATGGAGTACAACATATACATACACAACAAAATATATTATTAATGATAAAAAAATGTAAATATTGATTTTGTGTGCTTTTTTTATATATAATTTTGGATTAAGTTTCTTCTTGCTTAAATGCCCTACCAGGATAAAATTATCAACTAATCCAATTTCTAATAAACTTGTGAATGCAAAATAAATATAAAAAAACAATGTATTTTCTGTTAGTATTACAAATGAAATGGAATTTGTTATAAAAGCTATAGAGATAACCAGAATTATGTGGGTCAATTCTTTTAAATTTTTAAATACAACTATATTTTCCTGAATTCCAGTGTTTTTCTTTATAACATTCTTAACCTTAAAGCTTCTTTCTAAAAAAACAATGACAGAAATCATAAAAATAGCCAGTAATAAATAATTAAGGATTACCATGGTGGTTCCTCATTTGGATTCCATACTCCTGTATGTGGGGCGTATCCCGATAAAGGTGGATATTTTGCAGAATCCCCAAATGCAATAGATACTGGGATATAAATACCGCTGCTGCCAGAATCAGCTGTACCGGTAAATGCACCCTCTTCCCCATAAATACCAACATCATAGAAATTATACCATTTGGTACCCCAGCTTGCACCGAGATCAAAATACACAGTCGGGTCATGATTCTCAGAGGCGTATACATCTATAGCTATATAGTCCAGTGCTAAAGCTGCAACTATTGGTGCCAGAAGTCCTGGCAAAACAATTGATGCAGCCGCGCTTCCATAATAAACTGCACCTTCAAGTGACCCGACCTCGCCTGAAACAACCTCTCCAAAAACGGCTATTATTGTAGCATCACTGGCTCCTGATATTACAGGCAGTTTAGTAACGTATAAGGCTGCTTCATGATTTTTAGGAAATTTATAATATATATTTGAACAATCACCAGGAACTTTATTTATTTTATTGTTTGGGATAATAGTCATATTAAGATATATCCTGTTCCCTGATTCAAATACAGATACGTTGCCGAATTTTCCATGTTCTGTTATATGCTGGTTATTACCTGTATTATTGGTCACAGAGAACGCCATATTCATATAAATACGATTGCTTAACATGTTGACACTGTCATTATATTTTACTACATTAATCTGTTTGCCGTTTAAATTGCTGGCGTGCGGTTGTGCCGAGATATCAGAAGTAACGACATTAACACGCTGGTCGGTATTATTTGTTGCATTTGTTACCGGCGCAAAGGATACCATCACAAATATTGCTGCAATTAGTACACCTATTATTAACTTCTTTTTATTCATAATAAGATTAACATTCCAATATATATATATATATTTAGATAATAATATTAATAAATAATTTAGTAGATAAATTTATACATGTATCCCGCTTGCTGTTCAAGCTTGCAATGTAACAGAATTTTTACATTAATTATTTCTACGCCTGTGTATTTTATCGTTCAATATTACCTGCAATAATATTACATTAAATAACTAATTTATTTTATGAATGAATCGTATTATATGGAAGTTACAAAAAAGAGTTATTCTTCTTCAGCCAATCTGGGCCCAGGCTATGATATATTGTCCTTAGGGCATAAAGCATTCTTTGATTCTGTCACGGTAAAGCACAATAATAGCAATGGTGTAAAGATTATTTCAAATTCTACCCCGGAAGAGCCGGATAAGAATACAGCAGGATTAAGCATCCTAAAAATTATGGAAGATAAGGGCATTAAAACTGGACTGGACATAACAATAAAAAAGGGTGTCCCAATTGGCCTCGGCCTGGGGAGCAGCGGAGCTTCATCCTCTGCAGCTGTAAGGTCTGTAAATGAACTCCTGGATCTTGGCATGGGCAAAGATGAAATGGTCTATTATTCAATGTATGGAGAGATAGCTGCATGTGGTTCAGCCCACCCGGACAATGTTTCTTCCGGGATTTATGGAGGGCTCACACTTATAAGTTCCACGTCTCCTGTAAAAGTGAAAAAAATTGATATTAATTGTGATTTTAATCTGGTACTTGTAATACCAGATATCAGTATGAAAAATAAAACCCGGTATGCAAGGTCAATTGTGCCCCAATCGATAAAAATGGAAGAACATATAGTTCATACATCCAGGATATCTACAATGCTTTACGGGTTTATGAAAGGGGATCGTGATGCCATAAGGGAAGGGATGAATGATGATATTGTTGAGCGGTCCAGGGAAGCCATGTTTCCATTTTACAGGGATATAAAGGAAAAAGTTATCAACAGAAACGCTGTTTCTGCCTGCATAAGCGGTGCAGGGCCTACAATGTTAATATTTACAGATGATAAAACCAGAAAGGATGAGATGCTCGGTGATATAAAAAATGTCATGGGGTCATACAATACAGATTATAGTATCCGTGAAACAGGTATTCTGGAGGGATTAGATGACCAGTAACAGGGCATATGCAGCACCACTTACTTATCCTATTTACCAGACCAGTTCGTATATAGTTCCCGAGGGTGAAAAATACAGGTACAGCAGGGAGTATAATCCAACCGTTGAAAATCTTGGCATTAAGATAAAGGAAATGGAAGGAGCTGAAGATTACAATGTTTTCTCTTCGGGCATGGGAGCTATCACAACTACGTTATTATC
>JAKBQO010000165.1 GCA_021835185.1 Thermoplasmata archaeon | reverse complement strand
AAGGGCCAGAAGCAGGGATAAAATCACATTCCATGTACCTATCGGGACGAAAGCTATGAGCAATGAAGACCTATTTACCAACCTTAATACAGTTCTGAAAAGAATAATTTCCCACCTTGATAAGGGTAAGGGAAATATAGCCTCTGCATATATTAAGAGCACGATGAGTAAGGCAATTACAATTAATTTAGGTGATATAGAATGATCGAGCCAGCACAGTGGAAGGTGGATAAGGTTAATGCCCTTACTGAGGAATTAAACGAAAGCCCCGTATCAGCAGTTATTAGCATAAAGGGATTGAGAAATAAGGAATTCCAGAAAATAAGGAGCGATATACGCGGGAAAGTGAAAATAGAGGTATTAAGGGCAAGATTGCTAAGGCTTGCATTACAAAAATCAAACAAAAAGAATATTGCAGGAATGACAGAACACGCAACCGGGCAGATAGCCCTTATTACAACCTCTGAGACACCAAAAACAGTTTACGATATGCTTGTCTCAAAAAGGACAAAAGCGGCTGCACGTGGTGGAGAAATAGCAGAAGAGGATATAATAATAGAGCCGAAGGAAACATCATTCCCACCAGGGCCTATGATATCAGTATTCCAGAAGGCAGGTATACCGGCAGGAATAGAAAAGGGGAAAATAGTAATAAAAAGCGAAGTTACACTGGTCAAAAAAGGCGAAGTAATATCCAAGGAGAAGGCACAGGTGCTGGAAAAACTGGAAATACTTCCGGTTACAGTTGGCCTTGAGATGATAGCTGCATATAGTGACGGGCTTGTTTATTCCAGGGACGCCCTATCCATAACTATAGAACAGATAGTATCGGATATGGCCGGAGCTTTCCTGAAAGCAAAAGCACTTGCATTAAAGGCAGATTTCCTTGTTCCTGAGATAATGCCTGAATTACTGTCCAAGGCATATCTACAGGCACAGGGTCTTGCACTTGCTGCAAACTTTGTTGACGAAAAGAATATAGATATTTTTATAAGGAAAGCAGTAATAAACGCTACAACTCTAAATTCATTAATAAATAAAGATTTAAATAATGAAAACATAGAGAATGAAAACCCTGAAGAAAGCCAGACAGAGGACAAGAAAGATGAAGGATCTGGAGATGACGCAGCAGCGGGTCTCGGGTCTTTATTTGGATGAGGTGACAAAATGGAATATATATATGGAGCTTTACTGCTTCACTCAGCAGGAAAAGAAATAGATGAAGAGAACCTGAAGAAGGTACTGACAGACGCAGGCGTAGCGGCAGATGACGCAAGACTTAAATCATTGCTTGAAAGCATGAAGAATGTAAACATAGAAGAAGTCTTGAAAAATGCCGCAGCAGCACCTGTAGCAGCAGCACCTGCGAAGGAAGAAAAGAAAGAGGAGAAAAAGAAAGAAGAGAAGAAAGAAGAAAAGAAGGATGAATCGGATTCAGACGCAATGGCCGGTTTAAGCTCTCTTTTCGGATAAATACATTTTTTTATTTTAGATTTTTATGGGTTTTTATAGTATTTTATGGATAATAATTAAGTATCTGTTGCCAATAGGCATTTTAGCGTATTCTATAATAAAATTCAATCCGTTTCTGATAATGATCTCAGTTTTATGGTTACTTGTAACATTGGTTGTTTCTCTTATAAATTTCAGTATTAAAAGCAATTTTGTAAGATCTTAAAATTAATAAAATTAAATAAGTTTTAACTCCTGAAGCTTTTCATATACTTCTTTTGCATGTTCTCCCGGGCTCACTTTCGGGTATACATAAACAATCTTTCCATCTTTTATAATATATGTAACTCTCTTGGCAGTAGCGAGGCCCAGTACGCCATATTTTTTTACTATATCTTTCTGTTTGTCACTGAGCAATGTGAAATTAAGGTTATATTTTTCCTGGAATTTTTTATGTGATTCACTTGAGTCTACGCTTACCCCGAAAACCTTCACGCCTTTTTCAGTAAACATATCTATATTATCTCTGAAGTTTTTAGCCTCCATGGTGCATCCCGGCGTATTGTCCTTCGGGTAAAAATATAATACAACCACGCTGTCTTTAAAATCTGAGAGCTTTACATTTTTTCCATCCTGGTCAATTGTTTCAAAATCAGGAGCCTGTTCTCCAATTTTTAATGTTTCCATGAAATATATATACAAATTAGATAAATAAGTATTTTGTATACTTTTTAGTCTATAAAATACTGCATAACCTGGCGCATAATTAGATATGGCAATGATATCTTATAATGAGCCTCCATGCCTAAGCTTAAAATTCTTTCATGACTTTATCATTAAGATAATGCAATATCTCCACTGCTTCACCCTTTCTGGAGGACATTATTGCATCACCGCTATCATTGGCCCTTCCTATTGCTATATATAACCCTTCCATGTTTTTGATAAAAACCATGTCACCTTTTTTAATATTCGGGTCCATATCAACAATCCCGGGCGCGAATAGATTCGATCCATTCAATAGATGTGGCACAGCACCATTATCTACAGTAACGTTATGTGTCTTTATTTTCAGATAATTTATAAGGTATAATGTAGGCATGCCGTTGTAAAATACCGGTTTGCCTGAAAAATAATACACCTCATTTTTTTTGTTTGTTTCCACTTCAATATCCGCCATGGATGTTCCGTCTATATTGAACGCGCTGAGCTTTTCCATGAATGCCCTGTAATCTTTTTTTGACAGTATATGCTTTGACATTATCCTATTATCCCCTTTATTTTCTTGAGCTGATCGTTTATATTCCGATCATTAACCATGTCATTTACATAGTCATATATTCTTTTTCCCAGAAGTATCTGGTTTTCAGTAAACATCCATCCTTCTCCACTTCCTATTGCTTCAAGAAAAGCATAATATATTGATTTCTGTATGTCATTATTCATGTTCTTCCTGCCAAAGTTTATTGAGTCGGATTTTCCATAGTTGAAATAATATGTAATTAAGTCTATTAGATACCTGGAATTTTCAGACCATGGTTCCATGATCTTTGATTTCACCGACTTCTTGCTTTTTAATAGCTTTGCGTTTTCCATGATCTCCATGGGGTTTCCTTTCAAGGATTTTATTTCCGCGTCTGTAAGATCATATAATAGCCTTACAATTTCATTTTTATATTCAGGAAACAGGTACTCCAGTACCTTGCGCTGGCTGGGAGAGTCAAGTACAAATCCTTTGGATGCTATTTTCTCCCTTATGAACGGCTTTAGCCTGTCATCAAATTCCAGTTTATCCAGAAATTCATCTATTCCATAATTCTCGTAATTTATAATATAATAGTTATTCTTGATTGCATAATTTATCTTGTCTTTCCGTAAACGGGACAGCAATTGCTTTGTGCTAAGCCTTTTGTGTATAAATTCAGTTATGATATCAGGATTATCGGGTATAAAATCCATAAAATCTGATTGAATTTTAAATGGCATATCAGGCAATAACATATGCTTAAGCAATGTAAAAACTATGTTGTGGTCAAAATCTTCATACACGTCCAGTATGGCATCATATGCCGATACAGTAATCTTATTGCCGGTTGTTCCAATAACTATCCTGTCTTCGGCTCTGGTAAAGGGTATATTCTCCTCGTTCAATAAATCTGTTATAAAATCAATATCAATCTTTTCCCTGCATGTTGCTGTAAAATAATTTCTTGTGGAATACACCCTTAACTTCTTCAATTTTACTGTATTTGTAAATGCAAGAAGCCTGTATATATCGTTATCATAATTCTGTACACCTGAAATTATCAATTCATCAGTGTTTCCCCGCTTACAGTAATTAACAGAACCATAGTTTGTC
>JAKBQO010000164.1 GCA_021835185.1 Thermoplasmata archaeon | reverse complement strand
GATCTAAATCCATGGAAAAGTCGGAAAGATAAAATGTAAGATTGTGAATTGAACTTTATTTTCCTATTTGATGCCATATATTATATCTTTCAGTGCAACAGCGTTGTTGTGTTCAACATTCCGGGATGAATACACAAACGTAATATTATTATTTTCTTTCATCAGGGTCTTAATTCTCTCTATTCCTGCATTTCCTGTTAATTCCAGGTAATATCTCCTCACAAATTCTTCCCATTTTTCATCTTCATGGTTAAACCATTTTCTAAGTTCTGGGGATGGAGCAACATCCTTTAGCCACAGATCTATATGTGCTCTTTCCCTGGAAATTCCTCTGGGCCATAATCTTTCTACCAGAATCCTGAACCCGTCATCTTTATCTGGCTTTTCATAAATGCGTTTTACGGTTATCATCTCTCAACTACTGTATATAATGATAAGCTTATAAATTTGATATGGGATTGTTAAGAAACTAATTGCAATATATTAAATAAAAGTTTTAATTGAGTATATATATGACTCCTGCCGATAAAAAACAGGTATTGCAAAAATCTGCAGTATTATCAAACGCGTCACTGATACTTATATTCCTTATATATATAATTCTCTCAGAAATTCCATTCACAGTATATTCACTGGTTATCATGGTTGGCATAATTATAGGAAATAGCCTTCTTTTCATGCATTTCAAGAATATAATGAGGGACCAGGAATCGGATGAAAACATATTCGAGTATATTTCCGACGACCTTAGCTGGAGATACGTAACATATCTATCCATATTTTTCCTTGTAATGTTAATTGCCCAGGGTTACATAAAAGCCGTGAATGCCTATTCTGATCTTATCATATTAAACGCATTTATAATATTTATATGGGCCGTTTCAGCCAATAGCCCCATGGTAAACATACTGGTTAGAAAATCGGAAAAACTTCAGGATATTTATATTAATAATGAAGCAGCCGATCTTTCCGTTGAAATGGGCATAAAAGAGCCAGAAATATACATAATAAATACGAATGGAAGAATAGCCAATGCCTTTGAGGTGAATAAGAAGGAGTCATATGTATTCTTAACAAGTTACCTGATGTCAATACTGGATCATGATGAAATAGTAGGTGTGCTTGCCCATGAGCTTTCACATATAAAGCTAAGGCACAACAAAAAAACCATATTCGTTAATTTCATAGTATTTATTTTCATGCTTAACCTTATATCACTGTCATTTACCTCAACAAACCCATCATTCTTTTATATGGCACCTGTATTTTTTATAGTACTCATTCTATTTATCATGATTGTTTTACCAGCTATTAAACGGCACAACGAAGTAGAGGCGGATTTAAATGCAGTTAAATATGTAAATAAAGACTATCTTATAGATGGCTTAAGGCGTATATCAGAAACAGATAAAATTCCAGAAAATGTTATGCGATCATTGAGCCTGGACCATCCTTCCACGGAGAAAAGGATACGGCTCATAGAAAATAGTAAATCCTGAATTGTTATACAAGTCTATGCTCAGGTTGATTATAGCAGATGCTGAACTTCAGACCGTTCCAGAGAACATGGCCAGGGATCGGGCAATAAGAAATATTGCAGAGAAAAATCACAAAAAACCTACGGAAATGCTACTTGATTCAAATTATATGCATACTACCATTGATAAATACTTCCCTGGGGAATCCAATAGAAGGGGAAGGCCGGATATAATATATATTTTTCTGGAAGTGGCAATGGAATCCATATTAAACAAAAACAAGATGCTTGATGTTTATGTCCATACAAGGGGGAACTATATAATTCATATAAACAGTGAAACTAAACTTCCACGATCATATAATCGATTCCAGGGACTCATGGAGGATCTTTTCAAAAAGCGTTCTATAAATTACAATGGGAATGAACTTCTTTCAATGAGGGAAGGCGCTATAATACCTTTCCTTAAAAACCTTGATGGAAAAACTGTGGCGCTTTCTCCAGAGGGCACCAGTTCTTCCCTATCGACCATAATAAATCAGGATAATCTTAATGTTATAATAGGCGGTTTCTCACAGGGAGATTATATATCGGATATATATGGAAATTTTCCTGCATATAAAATATTCAACGAGGAACTGACAATATGGTCTGTGGGCATGGAAGTCATATCCCAGTATGAACGTTATGCATCTCTATTAGGTTAAAGAAACTATATACTTCACAAATTCTCTATAGAAAAATTTATAAGCAGGTATATTATCCTTTTTTATGGTAAATATATCGAAGAAATTCATAGTAATTTTGGTAGTGATGATAGCCGTGTCCGGTTTTTCCTTTGCAGTTGTATTTGGTCAGCAGGGAAATTTTTCCAGTACAGCGGTACAGGGCAAAAGTGTTCCAGGTATTGCAGGGAGTTCATCTAATACAAAAACAACTTCAGTTCCTTCCCAGTTCAGTAAATATCAGAATTCTTTCAACTCCTCTGTATCTAAGTTGCTTGGGAAAGATGGAGTAAATGGAAAAAATTTGACGTCCAGGTCGTCGTATTTCCTGAATTCTACGGGTAACAGTAGCATTATAAATCATTTGTTTATTCCAAACAAACATGATGCTAACTTTTACAAAATGGTAAACAATACAGTGACACCACTCTATAGCAGTGCTCCAGCTCCAAATGGGATAGGCGACTTTGGTGTTAAGAATGTTAGTGGAAATTTGGTAGGTTATAATTATAACACAAGCAGCTTCGAGGGTACTGTTTCCCTAAACAGTCTCAGCCCGCTCTACCTCTTGAATGATGCACCACATACTGTTACTATACAATTAAACACTGTTCTTAACAACGTAACTCTTTTTGGAAAATCTGATTACAGTTTTTGGACACAGAATGTGATAGTATATTCTGCAAGAACACATACACTTTCCTTAGAGGATAATCTATGGAACTTTTCTAGCCCAGCAGCCTACCTTACGAGCAATGCTATTTATAATTCCACAGGAAATGTTTTACCGTACAGTGGTGTTCATATTGCACTTGGTCCAAACTTTACAATTAATCAGCCTTTCACTGTTCATTTATATCTTAATTCCACATTATTACACAATCGTAATGTTGTTTACTTCAACTATTCAATTCCACAGATTTCAATGAGTGGAACTTACGATCGTGTGACATTTAATGCAACGTATGGAATGCCATCATCCTATAAGACACCACAGGCAAACTTCCTCGTAAGTGGTACACATGTAACGCCTACAGGTTACCTTCTGTATGATGCTGAGCTTATGATAGGTGGTCCTGGCGGCGGAAGCACAACGGATATTTATGGGATTAACGGCAGTATGTCTCTTAAATACATGAATTCAACATCCGGTAATTATCAAAATGTGCCTTCTGCATATAATTTTGGAACCGACACAGGAGAGACATCTTCTGGTGTTTCGATTTACTGGAAAACGAATGATGTTGCGTATCTAAATGCGGGTCCGAGTATACTTAGAGATATGTGGGGGATACAGAATGACCCGGGAGCTATCACGGTTTCTGGTTCTATAGCGCCTTCCAACGGCTTCCTATTTATAAATTCAGGAAACGCTGTCAATAATACTACCACCCAGTGGTCACCAGTTCCACAAAACGGTAAGTTTATCTATTATCTGTCTCCGGGAGATTATGCAGGTCAGGTTTTGGCCAGCGATTACCAACCCATGTATAATATCTTAGTATCCGACCATTCAGGTGGCTCGTCTGTAGGTCTGGGGTCGATTGATCTAGTCCACAACGTTTCGTATGGGGGATATACACCACTGTTTGCATTCAATAATGCACAGCTCCTAAATATT
>JAKBQO010000163.1 GCA_021835185.1 Thermoplasmata archaeon | reverse complement strand
TGAATTCACATGTTTAGAAAATTGATACCCTGTGTTCATGATGAATAGATATGCAAAAACACCAAGTATAAGTGCAAGGGGAGTTGCACCCAGTGCATATTCTACTACACCTGTTAATAGATATGCAGCATCAGCAGCAACTGAGAGAGTACCCATCGCCTGCCATACAAGCCTGAATCCACCAAGGGAATTTCGCTTTAAATGTTCGGTCTCAACCATATAGGTTTAAGAATGTATTATATTTAAATATTTATACCAGAAAATTAATTTTTTACGGGATTTTTCTTTATAAGAGCGGTGAATATAAATCCCAAGACAACAAATATTATACCAATTAGGTAAATATAATTGTATGCAGTGGCGTCTGGAAAAGCTTCCTGTATCCTGTGAGGAATTCCGTTTATAACTTTCACACCAACCGTAACCTTAATTGTGTACATTGTTTCAAGGGCACCACCAAAAGCAGGCGCAATAGACATTCCAATATCCCTGAATACTGTATTCATGCCTGTTGCTTCCCCTGCATTTTCCCTTGGAGTGGAGGTAAGAAGTACATTTATGATACCAACAAGCATCATTGAAATTCCCGATCCCACAAACATTGTATCTAAGAGGATCTCAGGTATAGTTGCCCTGTATAAATAGAGTAATACGAACCCAATAAAATCAACAACCAGACCTATTATTATGGAAAGCTTCGGACCTCGTTTTTTTATAACCTTAGCGGCTACCGGGGCAAAGATTATATTCATTACAGTTGCAGGGAACAGGATTAACCCGGAATAGAATATTGTTTTCCCAAAACCGCTGGGAGCGGGATCCTGCAGTAGTGTAGGCACAGTAAAGAAGAGAAAATACATTGCGGCCATGGCAAAGAGCCCTACTATATTTGAAAGAAATATATTCCTTTTCTTTAAAAGTTTCATATTTATGAAAGCATATTTGTAATGGCTTTCAAAATATGTGAAAACAGCAAACACTATAAATGAGACGATAAACAAGCCAATTATCAGATGTGAATACCAGCCATAATGTTCACCCTCAGATAGAGCAAATATGAGAAATACCAGTGCGATGCCAAGCATTGATACACCGGCAAAATCTATTTTCTGCTTGCCTGTAACTGTATTTTCCCTGATGAATATATAAACCAGTATTAACAGCACTATAGATACGGGTATTGCAGTATGAAAATCCCACTGCCAGCCCAGAGTTTCTGTTATATATGATCCAAGAACAAGTCCTATTCCAGAACCTATTGCAAATGTTGCACTCATGATCCCCTGTGCGAGGGCAAGTTTTTCTCTGGGAACCACATCGTTGATTATGGCGAAGGCGATCGGTATCATCCCAAAGCCGAGTCCCTGTACTGCCCTTACTGCTATTAACTCATCCAGTGTATGGCTAAATCCCCCAAATGATATGGCAATTGTATAAATTATACCCAAAATCAGAAAAATTTTCTTCTTGCCCATAATATCGGCGACCTTTCCAAAAATGGCTGCAGAGACTGTACCACTTATAATATATGCGGTTAGAATCCATGATACATTACTGTAAGTGGAATGAAAAAACGTGATAAAAACGGGTATATCCGGAACTATCATGGTTTCCACATAGATAATTAATAAACCTGAGAATGCCATTAATGCAATAGTAATATTTATTGATCTTTTGGGCATTTGAATTTCAGACATTTTTTGCTAATTAAAGATATATAGATAAATATTTTCTAAAACGAAACAATACAAATCCATATTAAAATGTCAGGAAAATAATATAAAATGTCAATATTGTATCTTCAAAAAACGATTACAGGAATTTCCATTTCATCTCTGAGGAGACCGCTATGGGCTCCTTTCATGGTATATTTTCTCTGGTTCAGCGGAAAATGGTATATATCATTATTTCTTGAAATTCCTATAAGCCCTGGAAGATTGGTAAGTGTGTTTGCATCTATTTTTCCCATCAATTTTGTATAGTCTTTATCCCCTTTGGTTATAATTTCCAGATTTCCGTAATAGTTTTCCATATACTCCTTTATCTCCGGACGATTTTCCAGAAACAATGCCCTTGAATCTCCATACGGTGGAAGCAGGGATATTTCCATAAGGCCCGAATCATTACCTAAATTAACCGTGTTCCCAACATCTACATGGCCATGGTCTGCAGTTATAACAAAATCATAATCCGGGTACTTCTCCATTACAGATACAAGCCGTTGAAGTATATACCTGGCATTTTCAATGGTATATTCATTATATGGGCCAAGTTTATGTGCTGTCTGGTCAACATCCGAAACGTAAAAGGTTATGAAATCAGTTCCGTGTTTCAAATTTTCCTCCAGCACATAAAAACTGTGGAACAGATTAGAATATGTATCTGTACTGTTGTTTCCGTATAAAAGGTTTGAAAATGATGTCTTGTTAATAAATCCCGGAATAATGTTCATTGTAGAGTATCCCGCCCTGTTTAATGCTGTTACCTTGGATTCAAAGTTGAATATAGTGCCCATTGGATATGCTTTTTCCATGGAGTCCCGAATATATGAAGCTGATGATGTATATCCCAGTATGTTCACAATGGCACCTACCTGTTTTACATACAACTGGTATCCTATTATACCATGCTGTCCCGGGTATTTATTCAGGAAAAATGATGAGAGTGCATTTGATGTGGTTGATGGAAATACAGAGGTACATTTCATTTCATTTTTGAATGTTATCCCAGTTTTTTTGTATATATTCCATCCAAGTCCATCCAGAAGTATGAAACAGACCTTTTTATTCCTGTAATTAAGTCCGAGACCCTCTGATTCAGTCTTCAATCCAAAATGGCTGAATATGTCACTTGAAAGGTTTACCAGCGTCTTATCCTCAGGTATTATAAAGTTTTCATCCATGTTTCCATATGTTTTATTAATATATTATTTCACGTTTTTCAATTTTATATTCTGCACATCTTTCCACAAATCTTCTTGGAAAATTCTGATTTGAAGGAAAATATAAATGGGCATATCCTGCAATAAGCTGTTTATAAGTGAATCCTTCTGTGTTTCCATTTTCAAATCTGTAAGCCTCGGAATGCGGTGTATTGAAAACTATTCTAGAATAGTGGAACTCGTGGCCCATTATTTTTTCTCCGTCTTTCAGTATGGTATTACGTGTTGCCGGCATGATTTTTCGGTAGCCCAGTGAAAGGTCCTCCATATGAGTCTTCCCCGGTATTGATCCTGCCATGGTATATTCTTTTCCATTGATGGATATTGATTTAGACAGGTACATATAGCCACCGCATTCAGCAAAAACTGGCATGTTATTCTCTATGCTCTCCCTTATTTTTGCCAGTAACTTAACGTTGCCTGAAAGTTCTTCGGCATATAATTCCGGATATCCTCCACCCAGATACAGGCCGTCAACGTCAGGAAGTGAAGTATCAATAATAGGGTCAAAAAATACAATCTTTGCCCCAAATTTTTCAAGAAGTTGCAGGTTCTCTGTATAATAAAATGTAAATGCCTTATTATAGGCAACGCCTATCCTGCACTTTTCTTTAGCCCTGTAATTATAAAGCAAAGGTTTCGGATTTATTTTATAATTCACCATTCCAGCGATTCTGATTATTTCAGGAATATCTATGCTACTCTTTATGATTGATGATAGCCTGCTGAAATAGCTATCATTTATTTTCTTTTCACCTGCAGTTACAAGGCCAAGATATCTTGATCCTATTTTTAAATCTTCGTATCTTTTCAGGCAGCCCAGTACCCTTATTCCAGTGGATTTCTCAATAGCTTCCCTCACAAGCCTGCAGTGGTAATCTGATCCTGCCCTGTTAAGTATCAAGATCGGAA
>JAKBQO010000162.1 GCA_021835185.1 Thermoplasmata archaeon | reverse complement strand
ATGCCGGCATGTCAGGCCACATGCTTTAGTAGTTTCCCAGAATATAAGTATTGGCTTTTCATTATAGTTAATCATAATTTAACAGATGCCAATATATATAATAAAATAATGAAAAATTGTGAATATATTTTCAAAAAGCAGATAGATTAAATAAGTGAAGAAGAGTAGATAATTAAAAACGGCATGTGATTGTTCAACTTTCCTCTAACACATAATTTATGAAAAACATTTAACCAGCAATTAAAACTCAATAATAGTGATCTGTAGACTTTAATTTTAGACAGTTATAATTGAGGAAATATATGACAATATATTGAACTTGATATACACTGAGTTATTCATTTAAGCAGAAAGCTCACAGGCCTTAGCCCCGGGAGTATTTCAACCAACAAATTTGCTTTTTTTCATAAATCACCGTAGATATAAATATATTTGAATCAATAAAAAATTACATATTCTTAGAGAGCGCCCCGAACGGGATTTGAACCCGTGTCACAGGCTCGACAGGCCTGTATGATAGGCCGCTACACTATCGGGGCAACCTTGTATTCCCGTAATTGTATAGTTTTATATAAACATTTTTTATTTTTTGTAAATTCTGAGGAAAAACCAGAGAAAATACGATACCATGAGAATGCCTGACACAAGTTCCAATACAATCCGGATGAACAGGGATTTTTGATAAAAGGATGCTATAATGATTGCCGAGTTGATGCCCATGACAGATAATAAAATTATCATAAATTTTTCAGGGGGAATTCGCTTATTCTGCTTATACAGTTCACGGATATCACTATCAATTGAATCCATGCTGTATAATCAGTTTATGTTTATTACGATTTTATATCTAATGCTAATATTGTTTATTACTAAACTATTGACTGAAATATAGTTTAATTACCAATTTGTTTAAATAATTAATTACTATTAATGTATGTTGCCTTATGGGAGACATCGAATTATTATCATGGAATTATAAAGATACACCCGATACATTCAGTGAAATTATCAAACATGATTACAGGTATTTTGAATCTATGATGGAATCAAGATCCATAAAAAATTATGTTATTCTCGTTACGTGCAATAGAATTGAAATATATTTCCGGCCTGAACAGATTTTAATGGGCAGCATTGAAGGATCACTATACCTTGAATATCCCGAATCGGTAAAACACCTGTTTATGGTAGCTTCAGGCCTTGAATCTATGGCTATTGGCGAAAATGATATTTTGAGGCAGATAAAATCATCCTTTGACATTGCTTCCAAAAGGGGAAAGCTGGACAAATTTTTATCCTATACATTCCGTAAAGCCCTTTCAGTCGGAAAGGATGTCAGGACACTTACGGATATTTCGCATGGAAAAACATCCTTATCATCCATAAGCCTGGATATTATACAAAACCAGTATGGATTAGCCGGAAAAAAATTGTGCATAATAGGAACTGGAAAAATGGCTACTGCACTGCTAAATTACCTTGCAGGTTCAAAAACTAATATAACTGTTGCCGGCAGGAGTGTGGAGCATGCAAGGGAACTGGCAATAAAGTATGGGGCTGATTATTCAGATACCAGCAATATTCCGTCGTTAATAAAATCTAACGAAATAATAATCGCTGCAACATCGTCAAAGAATTATATAATAAGAGCAGAGGATTATTCCGCTATTAATGAAAATAAAATTATGATTGACCTTTCCAACCCTCCAAATATAGAACAGACAATGAATGAATACATTGCGTTTTATGACCTGGACAGGATATATAGTATTTCAAAGGAAACAAGGGAGCATAGAAAGCTTGAAATTACGAAAGCAGAAGAAATAGTTGAGAATGAATTAACACTGTACACATCTAAAATCAATGAGATGAAGTCTGATGATATTATTGCGGCATTTTACAAGTTTGCCAACCGGATAAAACAGGATGAACTCGAAGAGCTGGCGAAGAAAACAGACATAAAAGAATCCCAGATGGAAATCATAGACATAATGATGAATTCATTTACAAAAAAACTCCTTGCACCCTATACAGATTCCATAAAAAATTTTATCAAAAACAATGAAAACTATTCATATATTCTTGAAGAGTATGATACAATGCTCGGGAATATGATGAAAAAAGGTAAGAAGGCAGAGATCAGTAAAAAGTAGAGTGTATATTGTTTAAAAAACCAAATTATTTTAAAATAAAAAATTTATTTTTAGATCAGGCGCCGTGGAAAAATAAACCATGGTAAAGGGGTGCATAATCCCCGCCATATGCTATCAACCCGCCATTGTTGTATGGTATTGCTCCATTAAAGTTGTTCCAGTAATTTCCTCCCTGATAGTTTGTGTTTATTATGCTCCCGCTGAGTGCAAAACCGTTGACATAGTGTGTTATGTATGCAGGTTGTTTTGTTATATTCCACATGTTGATGTAAACAGCAGGATTTCCGGAATATATAGACGTACTGGGGCTGTATGCAGTTATTGCAGTGTCAAAGAAGTTGTTGTATATTGTATCTCCAGAGCTGTATTCGGCTATTCCAAGTGGTGCCCCCCATATATCGGTTATCTGCTCAAATGTGCTTTTATGTGTTTGTGGTGCGTTTACAAGATAATTCCCCCATACAGTTACATTAGGGCTTTTGTATATTAACATCCCGCTATCCATTACTTTAAACAGGTTGCTGCCCACGAGATCGTTTGTTGAGTTCCAGATAACAAGGTTCGCTACAGGGAATCCTGATACTGCTGAAGCAAAGTATCCACTTATATTATTTGATTTCCATATGGTTACATTGGAAGCGTTGTATAATTCATAGTTCAGGTAGTTATAGCCAGGAAGACTGTAATCAGATACGTATGATTGATATGTTGGGTTCGGGCTAGTATACTGTATGTACAGCGAAGGCATATTTTGCATTACAACACTTGCATTGGTGTTATGCAGCAGGACTCCTGCAAACACAGGGAATGCGTAATCATTGAATTCCTCAAATAAAGAGCTTATTGGCATCACCTGATAGTTGTCCAGTACATAGGGATTTCCAGCAGTTCCGTTTCCGTATAATGATATGTTTGCAATCTGGGCGTTGTCAAATGCATACAGTGGAGTGTATATGCCCATACTGTAATCACGCATCAAGGAAACATTCTGGCCAGGCATGAAGTATGCATTCATATAATTGCTCAGCAATGCCTGTGATGTATACTGCCCGGATGGAAGGGTGAAGCTATATTTACCCGATAGTGAAAGTGGTGCCCACTGTGCATTTGATGCGTTAAATGTATTACCTTCAGATACAAACATAAATGCGTTTGATGGTGCCACCATGCCACTATAATGCGTCATTGCATTGCTTCCCGATATATTCCACATCCCATAGACAAAAGAAGGCCCAGGTGTTAAATATGCTGTGTCATTGGCCCATGAAACTGCTACACCTTCTGAAGTTTCTCCGGTTTCAGAACCAACATCGTATGCAGATGGTACATTCACATAACCCTTGCTGCCCCTGTACATGAGGTTCATTGTCGCATTGACGTTATATATAGATTGGGTGCTTCCTCCACCTGGACCTCCCACCATGATTTCAAAATCATATGGTATAAACCCTGTGGGTGTTATCTGTGTACCGCTTGCAAGGTATTCAGGAGCCTTTGCGGTAAATGTGGAAGGCTGCCCGTATGTTGAATTAAATATGGCATAATCATATGACCCGGACTGGACATGGTTGCCGCTCATTATGGAATAGTTGAAAAACACTGCGCTATCCCTGTCTACAACGGTTGAGTTCAGGTATAAATTAAGTGAGAATGGAGTTGTCACATGGATTGTCGGGCCTATGGCATAGTAGAACGTTGGGGCGCAAAGTATTCCGCCGTATGAGTGAAACACATTGCTGCTAATTGCCACTGCGGGAGATGAGAAATTCCATATATTGGTAAGGAACTGG
>JAKBQO010000161.1 GCA_021835185.1 Thermoplasmata archaeon | reverse complement strand
ATCTTGCTAATCCTTCCGGGATTCCAATCATTGGTGATTCCCCCAGCCCCTTTGCCTTATCTTTCAGTACGGAAGGGTTTTCCACTATTTTTATGTCAAATTCCGGGACATGATCAGCGGTTAGAACACCAGCATCGGTGATGCTCGTTGTCATTAACTGCCCTTCCTCTGAATATCTCAGTGTCTCTGAAAGAACTTCCCCTATTGCCTGTAGAGCTCCTCCTTCGGTCTGTCCCATGATATTTGCCATGTTGAGTACCTTCCCAACATCATAATATGCCCCTATTTTCAGTGATTCCAGATCTCCTGCCTCGTTAATCTTTGAGGTCACAAGATTGAAATTAACTGCATTATCGTTGTAATCGAACTTATAGAATGTTGTGAGGTCAAAGTCATGCTTCATGAGGATTTCTGGAGTATACTTTCCGTATTTTTCGATTACCTGCTTCTTCAGTTCTTCAGCAGCCTGAATTAATACGGATCCATGCGTCATAGCCGATTTTGATCCCCAGGTTCCCACACCGGTAGAGAGGGTTTCAGTGTCCTGCAATTCAAGTGATACTGAATCCTGTTCTATATCCAATTCATCGCTAAGTATGCTTTTAACAAACAATTCATGTCCCTGGCCAGATACATTGCCTCCAAGATATGTATGCACTTTTCCATCCTTTACAATAATCCTGGCACTTTCTCCTGGTGCAGTATCTTCATCCAGTATAAAGAGCGATATGCCCACATGCTCCTTCTTTGCCAGTTCCCTGTAATTAAAGTATTTAAGAGCCTCTTCGAGAAATGGTTTTGTAGGATAATTAATATCCCATCCCAGGGGTGATTTGAAAGGTTTTTCAAGAGCATTTTTCAGTCTTATATCCGCTATATCCATGTTTAGCTTATCTGCCATAAGATCCATCATTCTCTCCATGAATATTGATGCCTCAGGTTTCCCGGCACCACGGTAATAGCCATTTAACGCTTTATTTGTAATCATGTATTTTCCTATAAGATGTGCCTTTTCAATAAGATAGGGCCCGGTCATCTCATGAATTACATTTCCAAGGTCAGCGGAAGCTTCATCAGCAAAATAGGCACCATTATCCAGTAACACTTCTCCATCAAGGCCGGCAATTTTACCATCCTTTTTAGCGTAAAGTGTTAGTGTAGCCTGTACGCCTCTCCCGGCATGGCAGGTTTGGAGGTGCTCAGTCCTTGTCTCCTGCCACTTTACAGGTTTCCCAAATTTCATTGAAGCATAGCATGCCACTATATATTCAGGATAAAATAGTGCCTTGACACCGAATGCTCCACCATTATCTATAAGGTACAGCCTTACCTTGTCTGTTTGAAGCCCGAGAGATTTAACTATCCCAGATTTAGCCCTCACTATGGATTGTGAGGGAAGATATACGTTGAGTATGCCATCACGATAATCGGCAACAATTCCTCTTGTTTCCAGAGGGTTGGCAGAAACTCTGTCAAGCAGTATTGTATCTGTCACTTTCACATCGTAGTCTATCTCCTTTTCATTAAATTTCACACCAACTTCCTCCTGTGAGAGCACATTGTCTTTTTTATTCTTATATATGGGAGGCTTTTTCTTTGCATCGTCTATGCTGTATACAGCCTCCATTGGTTCATAGTCAACACTCACGGTTGAAAGCAAATCCTCGCTCTCGTAAGGGTTCTTTCCGAATACTGCAGCAATTGCCTGTCCCTGGTAGTTTACCTCTCCAATGGCAAGAACGGGTTCCTTATGGTCATTCTCACCCATGGAATAGTAGGCATTCAAATCCTTTGATGTCATGCCTCCCTCAACCTTTTTTATCATGGCTCTAGCATATGGGCTTCTCACAAGTGACATGTATAACATTCCATCAAGGTCTATATCATCCAGGTATCTGCCCTTGCCATTTACAAATCTCTCCAGATAACTCATTTTGCCACCACCCTTTCCTCATTTATCTTTTCACTGGCTTTCTTTATGGAGTTAATGATTGAAACGTATCCAGTGCATCTGCAGAGATTTCCTCCCAGGTTTGTTTTTATGTAGTCCTCGCTCGGGTTTTTGTTCTTCCTGAGCATATAAAGTGATGTCATTATCATTCCTGGTGTGCAGAATCCGCACTGAAGGCCATTTTCTTCAACAAAGCTTTCTTTTATTTTTTTCAGGTCAGCATCGCTTTCGTTTTCTATGGTTTCTATTTCATGGCCATCTGCCTGCACAGCCAGTACGGTGCACGACTTTACTGCTCTTCCGTCCATCAGTACAGTACATGCCCCGCAGTTGGTTGTATCGCATCCTATATGGGTTCCTGTAAGCCTCAGGTCATCTCTTATGAAAGTAGCAAGCAATGTCCTGGGTTCCACGTCCTTTTTATATTCTTTTCCATTTACCTTTATGTTAACCATCATTTCGGTACACCCCCTATTCCCTTTACGGCTTTTGTAAAGAGATATTTTAATAATTTTTCCTTGAATTTTGTGCTGCCATTGTCGTCATCAACGAAATCAGTTATTTTCAGAAGCAAATCGGCTGCCTTCGCGATGTTTTCATCATTTATTCCCTTTCCTTCAAGGAATTCTTCCGCTTCTCTGGCTTTCAATGCAGTTGCTCCGCAGTTTGTGAGTCCTATTCCTGCTTTTCGAACTTTTGTCCCGTCCATTGACAGGTCTACAGCTATGCCAAGGATAGAAAAATCACCTGCGTATTTTTTGTATTTCAGGTACCTTCCTGAGGACTTGTTATCTTCTATTTTTATTTTTGTAAGTATTTCCCCCGGATTCAATGCAGTCGTGAATACATCTGTAAAGAAATCCTCGGCTTTAATAATCCTTTTTCCCTTTGTCGATGTAACCTCAAATTCTGCTCCAAGAGCAAGCATTACCGCAGGGAAATCGTTTGCCGGATCACCATGGCAAATATCTCCCCCTATTGTGCCCATATTTCTTACCAGGGGATCAGCTATAAGTCCCGCTGCCTCGCTCAATATGGGGAAATTCTTTCTTATTTCCTGGTTTTCCCCAATGTCTGCTGTCCTTGCCATTGCAGCTATTTCCAGGGTTTTTCCCTGAAATGAGATCCCATCCATGCCCGCGATCCTGCCTATATCCACAAGTTGTGGAACTGATGTGAATCTAAGCTTCAGTAAAGGTATAAGACTCTGTCCCCCGGCAAGTACCTTTGCATCTTCATGTCCATTCAAAAATTCAGCAGCCTCCTCTATGCTCTTTGGTGCATAGTATTCAAATTTATCCGGAAACATAATAATGCAATAGAAAATCGTATAAAAACGTTGCTAATACCCTCAAATAAAACTAAATAAAAATAAGATATTTAAATATTTATTGATAATTTTCCTTCCTCCTCTTTTACCTCATATGAACTCAGATCCTTGGCATCCTTTCTTGTTATTGCCTTAACAAATCCGTTGATGTTTTTATCCACCTTTCCTGTTGTCACATCAAATTTTGCATGGTGTTTCGGGCATATTACATCCTTTCCCTCTATTTTTCCCTTCCCCAGCTCTCCACCCATGTGAGAGCACAGGGCATCTATTGCATAAAACTTTCCATTCATATTTGAAACTAGTATTTTTTTACCACTAATTTCAAATTCCTTGCTTTTTCCAGTCCCAACTTCCGACGTGTCACATATAGTTTTCCATTCCATATTTATCAGGCAATTATATAAATTCGTCTATATAAACTATAGCATAAATGTAAAGGTATAGGATGAAGTAGAGCAAAATTAAAAATATAAGGGATATTATTATCTAAATCCGGTAAATCAAGGTGCTGTGATCATTGCTAGCTTCTATTTGTGAATTTCTGGAACCGGAATACCATGAGAAAGAAATAGAAGGTGTCATAGAGATATCAGAGGCAATATCAAGATTGACAAAAAGTCTTATCCAGAGGGCACCTGAGGCTTTTAAGTCTAAATTGATAGAAAA
>JAKBQO010000160.1 GCA_021835185.1 Thermoplasmata archaeon | reverse complement strand
ATGAAGTGGGCCAACCTTAACTTTATACACATTCCTGCCACCATGTTTACGGTTTTGCTTGTGCTGTCACTGGTTGTAACCTTTATTTTATATGTAACCCATTATGATACATTAAAATTCGAACTTTTCGCATTTCCCATGCTGATACTGTTATTCAATTACAGGCTGCTCATAACCTATGTTGCATTCTGGCCAATTATATCCCTCATATCCATAGAGGATATAAATTATAAAAAGAAAATAAATATAGATAAAAAAGCGCTGAAACGTTATGCCACATACGCTTTTGCAATATTAATTGCAATATTAATTGTGGGGGCATATTTCGGTGTGCATTCCACAGAGGATGTTAAAGTCAATTCCATAAGCCTTGACATGTCAAAGGGGAAAATTCAGAAGATATACATGAATGTTACATATACAGGCACTGCCTCGGAAAACATATATTTCCGAGGAATAATAAACGAAACAAATTATAATGGCCTCCTGTTCAATTACACGGGAAATAGATTGAGTCCTGGAAGCACCACAAATATTACACTGTATCCTGTAAGGGGTGAAACAATCCCGGATAATATTACAATTGACCTGATAGGATACAATGGAACTGTCCAGGGTTCATCTGCTTACACAATAAATAACTGGAAGGTTACGCCTTACCATGATTTGCTATATAATCCTCCGCAAAATAAGTTATCGCTAAGTCAGAGCCTGCCCTGAACAGGGAAATAAGCGCCTCATTTACGGTATCGGCAGCCAGTGCCCCTGAGAGTACTGCATTTTTGACCATGCTATATTCACCGCTCACCATGTATGTTGCCAGTGGCATTTTATAAAGTTGCTTTGCCCGGTAAATCATATCCAGGTAGAATAAAGCAGGCTTTACCATGATTATGTCGGCGCCTTCCTTCACATCAAGATCTATTTCACGCATTGCCTCGTCACCATTCCGGTAATCCATCTGATAACTTTTCCTGTCGCCAAATTGTGGTGTGGAATCTGCAGCATCCCTGAATGGTCCATAGAGGTTGGATGCAAATTTTGAACTGTATGCCATAATCATTGTGTTGACATAGCCATTGGAATCCATTGCCTTCCTTATGACCCCGACCTGCCCGTCCATCATCCCTGAAGGGGCAACTATGTCAACTCCTGCCTCTGCATAGCTTATTGCCTCTTTCCCATATATATTGAGGGTTTTATCGTTGTCCACATAGCCATTGGATATTACCCCACAATGCCCTGTATCCGTATATTCACAGAGGCAGAGATCTGCAATTACATTCAATTTTGTATTTAACTTTGCAGATCTGATGGCTTTCTGGACTATTCCATCATGGTCATAGGATGATGTGCCTGAAGAATCTTTATGTTTTGGTATTCCGAAAATTATAATATTTTTGACCCCGATGTCCTCAAGATGCCCTATGTATTTTTCATATTCGTTCAATGAATACCGGTAAATTCCTGGCATTGACTTAATTGCAGTTTTTGATTTTTCCGTCTCATCCACAAAAACTGGCATTATAAGCTTATCTGAATTTATTGTGGTTTCACTGAAAATATCCCTTAGATTGCTATTTAACCTGTACCTTCTCATACGTTCAACTGGAAACATAGGTAAATATGGTTAATTGCTAAATAAATATTGTTAATTCAAATTTTTCCATTGCTTTTTAAGTATTCACTGTAAAACTCCGGATAGGCCTCATATTCTATATCATCGAAATCATGGGCTTCCATGAAGCCTTTCAGCCTGAGCAGGCAGGAATCGCATTTTCCACACGCTTTTTCCCTTCCATTGTAGCATGACCATGTAAGCCTGTATGGAACGCCAAGTTTCCTGCCAAGCTTAACTATATCACTTTTTGTAAGGTATTGCAATGGCACCATAATCCTGAATCCCTCTGTAATTCCCAGTTCCGTGCCGAGATTTAAGGTTTTTTCCATAGCGTTGAAGAATTCTGGCCTGCAATCTGGATACCCTGAATAATCTATTGCATTTGCGCCTATAAAAATAGAATTAGCTTTTATTGTTTCTCCATATGCAGCAGCAAGTGAGATAAATATGGTATTCCTGGCAGGCACATATGTAACAGGTATTTCCTTTTCAATGTTTTCCAACCCGCGCTCGGGCACATCTATTTTATCTGTGAGTGCAGAACCGCCTATCTGTGTCATGTCAATTTTAATTTTCTTGAGCTTGACTCCATAGTAATTGCAAATATCCTCTGAACTCTGTAGTTCCCTGATATGCCTCTGCCCGTAGTCAAAGCTTACAGGATAAACCTCATAGCCCTTATCCAGTGCATATGCCAGAACGGTAGGAGAATCAAGGCCCCCTGAAATCAGTATCACTGCCTTATCATTAGCCATGGCACATAATTATAGCACAGTATTATAATTTATATAGCGGATCTTTCCCATTGAGCACATTTACAAGGTTTGTTACTGCAGTCTCAGCCATTTTGTCCCTTGTTTCATATGTTGCACTTCCAATGTGTGGCGTCACAACAACATTGTTAAATGAAAGAAGCGGGTTTGTATTGTCAACAGGCTCGTCCTCGAAAACATCAAGTGCAGCGCCTCCAATTATTTTTTCATCCAATGCCCTTACAAGGTCTTTTTCATTTACTATTTTTCCCCTCGTGCCATTGATAAGAAATGCAGTTTTCTTCATTTTAGAAATTTTCCGGTAATCCATAAAATGGAAAGTATCTGCATTGAGGTCCAGTGCTATTATAACGAAATCTGATTTTTGCAGGAGTTCATCTATGCTCACAAAATCAGCATCAACATCATGCCTGTGCCTGCTATAATATATAATTTTCATATCAAAGCCAGAAGCTCTTCTGGCTATTGCTTTGCCTATTCTGCCCATTCCTACTATTCCAAGCGTTTTGCCATGTATTTCGCTTCCAAGCATAAATGTGGGGTTCCAACCGGCTTTCCATTCATTTTTATGTATAAGGTTGTTTCCGGATACAATGTTTCTTGCTGCAGCAATCATAAGGCCAAATATCAGATCCGCTGTGGCATCTGTGAGCACTTCAGGAGTATTTGTAACTATTATACCCTTTGACTTCGCATACTCAACATCGATATGGTCGTATCCTACGCTGTATGTGCTTATTACCTTCAATTTTTTACCATGGTCTATTAATTCTTTATCTATTTTCTCATTTAATGTTATCAATATTCCATCAGCACTTCCAATATTTGACAGAAGCCATTCCCTCATACTTCCTTTTCCGGAAAAAACTTCTATTTCCATATTTTCTATTTTTTCAATATAATTTCCCGGTATATTCCTGGTCACAAGAATTTTATACATGCGAACACATATAATAAAATAATAAAACTTTTTCCATGAGAGATTTTGTCTTTATATATTTATATATAGTATATATAGATAAATCTTAATAATACGTTAAAAATAGGGAGCAGATAAAGTGAGTATAATAACTTCTATAACGGTAGGCCTTATAAAGTTCGTTGAGGTAATAATAATAAAGCTTGGATTGGGTGGAGTATTTTTCCTTATGCTTCTTGAGGGGATGTTACTGCCAATACCATCTGAAATCGTCATGACATTTTCGGGTTATCTTGCTTTTTACAGGCTCCTGGATCCTTATAGCCCCTATGTCTCAGTTGTACTGCTTCTTATTGTTGGTTCTGTTGGAGACCTTATAGGTGCATGGATAGCTTACTGGATAGGCAAATACGGAGGCGATCCATTTATAATCAGGTATGGAAAATATTTGTTCTTGAAACCTGATACAATAGACAGAACAAAGGCATGGTTTAACAGATATGGGGAACTTTCCGTTTTTATAACGAGGTTTATACCTGTATTCAGGACTTTTATTTCAATACCTGCAGGGATTGCCACAATGAACTTCAGGAAATTTTCTATTTATACATTGTCGGGAGACGTTATATTTAATGTAGTACTTATTTACCTTGGCATACTGTTCGGGTCACACTGGGAAATTCTTCTAAAATACTTTGA
>JAKBQO010000159.1:836-4013 GCA_021835185.1 Thermoplasmata archaeon | reverse complement strand
AATCTGTTGAAATGAAATTCAGGGTTATGCCCAAAGCCATAGAGATACTGAGCAGAAACGGATTTTATGTTACAATTCAGACAAAATCCCCCTTGATATTAAAAGACATTGAAATCCTTGAAAAATACAGAAATAATTTAGATGTGGGGCTGACTGTAACAACCATTGACAGAAAGGTTGCAGCACTACTGGAGCCATATGCCCCAGATCCTGTTAAACGGTTAAACGCCCTGAAAAAACTTACCCAGAGAAAAATAAAAACATGGCTGTATCTGGGGCCCATTGTGAGAGGACTCAACGATAACATTGAGGATATAAAAAAAATAGTGGAATTCTGCGCTGCAAATGGAATACGTATAATATATGATTCATATCAGGATTTCAAAGGTACCTTACCATACATGGTAGGAACCGGCTATATGAAGTCCGATCCTGAGTGGTGGGAGAGACTGAATTTGTCCATAGAAAAAATATGTGGGAAGTATGGTGTTACATGCACACTGGAGAAGGATGAATGGAAGTATGAAACCAGAAAAAGATATGGAACATTATTTTAATGACGGAATCCATGCCCTGATTACTTCACTTGAGAAATTCCTGTTATGCCTTATATTGTATGTTAATATTATTTTCACTTCTGATCCTCTATGTATTTTTGTACACTTTCTAATGTTACAGACCCAACGGTAGATATGAATTTGGAATGTGTCCACAGTGTTGGAATCTTGCACTTGACTGCATGAAAACTTACTTCTCAGGACAGATGAACTGTAGCCCTTGACCTGGTTGATAACATGATACACACCAAGCCTGGGATTTATGTCTAACAGTAGATATGCATGACTTAACATAACCTCCATTTCAAGTATTTTGTACTGGTATTCATCCTGCTTCTCTAAAATTAATTCTTTTAGTCTCATATCAATGCCATCCTTCAGGACATTTCTTCTGTATTTAGGGCAGAATATCATATAAACATATATTTATTATTTGCGTACTGTGACTAATTTATCTGGTTAACCACTTTGACTGTTTCCAGAAAGTTAAAAGCCCATATATATTTACGAAGAAAAGGATTCCCAAGCCGATCGCTCCGTATACCAGAGTCCTTATCCTGTTCTTAGGTATTCTTAACATTATGGCCCCAACAAATATAGTATCGCCTATAGCCCCGAGAACATACATCAATCCATTGATTGCTGACTCCAGAAAGTTATGTGGATGGAAATGAAAGAAATGATGCATTACAAAATTGTCTATAGATGATATGCTAAGATAATCTATATGCCCCATAATCCTCAGGAAGAACATACCTCTCAGCAGTAACAGTATAAACCCTATTATGGGTATCAGATATATGTAAAGTATTTCAAATGTATAGAATTTCCCTCCATTTTTGGTCGTGCCATCACTTATATTTTTAAAAAAGAAATACCAGCCCCTTCTGGACCACCTGATCTGCTGGTTCATGAACTTCTTTAAGCCATGTTGGGGTTCAGTTTCTACCGTTATGTCATAGTCTTTTATCATTTTGTATTTATTTTTTATAAGATAGCTTGTTAACTGCATGTCGTCCCCAAGAACAACCTTCTTTCCCAGTATTTTTTTGTTCAGAAATTCATCTGATGTCATGAATGGCTTGACAACATCTGTCTTGTAAAGGGCGCATCTGCCATCCAGCACATATAAATTTCCGTGTCTTGACATGGATTTGGATATCATTTCTGTAAGCCTTTCAATAAATTCCGAAGCATATGAAATATATGTACCATCGTTTTTTATGTGTATATTCACACCTACACCGGCAATTCCCGGTGCAAAGTATGTGAGCATGCTTTTCAGTGTGTTTGCAGGTATTATCGTATCGCTGTCAACAAACATTACATATTTTGTGGACGCATACTTTATTCCCTGCACCAGTGCATTCTTTTTACCTCCATTTTTGCTCAGGTATATGAATTTACCACCATTTTCTTCTGTTATAGTTTTATATGGCTCAAGGCTGGAATCTCCCACAACAATAAAATCTGCTCCCTGCAACTTAAGTGAGACTATGGCCTTTCTAAAAACCTCAGTGTCTTCATTATATACAGGCATTATAATTGTGGTTTCCGAGGGATCAACATCTGAAACTGTGTCTCCCTTTATGTAATATGTGGAATAATATGCATTGAGGATATAATAGACAAAAGATATTATAGAAACTGCCAACAAAGCCAGATATATAATCAGGAAGTCTTTCACACATACAAATGCTTTACCTATAAATAAATATTTTTATAGTCTACGCTAAATAACGAAATCGTTCTAGTGAAGCACATGATAAAAAAATCACGTCTGACAAATATAATCTACTTATTCCTTGCAGCATAATATTTAAGCCACAGATATTTAAAAAAATAACTCCATCTACATAGATATGATAATTAATGTCGGACGTGTATATCAATATTTAAATAATAATATTGATATATACCTCCATGGAAAATAAAGATAATAAAATAATGTTTATCGTTTCTTATATAATTCCTCTAATAACAGGATTGATAGTTTACGTTTTATATGGAAATACGGACAGGAGACTTAAATTCCACAGTATACAGGCAATTTTACTCGGAATATGTTATATTATAGCAATCATAGTATTCACAATTATTAATCTGTTTACTGTTGGAGATGCAGGAAGAATACTATCAATAATATTTAATTTAATACTTCTATTAGTATGGCTTTATGGCATCTATATAGGCTACAGGGCTTCTAAGGGCATGGAGGCAAATATTCCTCTTTTATCCGATTATGCGACAACACTCTCTGGAAATAAATAAATATTTTATCTACAACAATAAAGAAATAATTTTATTTTACAACTAAATGGGAAAGAAACCCACTGAGCTTGCGATGTGGATGAATTGCGAAACGATTATACTGATCCTTAAAATGGGGAGTCAGAAGGTAATCCATCGGATAAGTCCTGAAAAATGGCATGATGGAGATTTCTTCTGTAAAATCCTCTATAAGAGGTTGGGAACGCCTCTGTGTTCCAATTAGGCATAATACAGGTAAAGGCGTATTCCAATTGCACGTAGACAGGGATACATGCAAGGGGAGCACTGATACCCCTAAAGAGGCAACACTGTAATCGGCAGTGACCTTAAGACTTAGTGATAAGTTCTA
>JAKBQO010000159.1:0-826 GCA_021835185.1 Thermoplasmata archaeon | reverse complement strand
GGCGAAAGCGAAGCAAAAGTGAGAACCTCCAATCCTTTAGGATGGAGAGTATGTCAGTGGTTATTGTTCTTTCCTTTTGATATATGATTTAAATGCCCTGATTTCAATAACAACATCCAGAAGCACTATGGCGAACAATATAATATCTATTAATGAAATTGCAAATCCATGTACTGTCGCAAGCGTATTGCCAAGAATAGTACTCTGTGAAGCTTCATTATTAACCATTGAATTCATACCTGAAATATATCCCGGCTTATTCTGAACTATATAAGAAGCATTAGTTCCATATGAAAATGCCTTTCCCTGGAAGTTGTAAGAGATATTTGTGTATGGCATTACATATATTCCCACACCGCTTAGTGACATATTATATGTGAAATTGGCATAGTGCCCGGGTTGAATTGTAACATTTGCCTCCCTATATTTCCCCGATATTAATGATGCGGCACCATATTTTACATAGTGATTAACAAAAACAGATTGTGAGGCGTTAAATGCCTGTACAGCTGAGGTGTCATTGTTTTTTATGTGTACAGTGATTTGAACGGTGTGTCCAGACAGTCTGTCAACTGATGTACTGTACAAAATGTCTGCTGGAAATACTGCATTAAATGATACGGAAACAACAGATGGAGAGAACGTTGTTTGTCCCACATTAGTAAAGGTCGAATTGGTTGTATTCAATGGTGTCTTTGATGCCAGAGAGGCATTATTTGAATATATATTAAATGTGTACTTTCCAATGTCGGCAACGCTACCGGTACCATTGTTATAACCTATACCAAGCACTGAGAGACTGGATGATTTGGTAAAGGATATCCGT
>JAKBQO010000158.1 GCA_021835185.1 Thermoplasmata archaeon | reverse complement strand
TCTCTTTTCCACCAGTTTATCGCTGCAAAAGATTTAAACTTATCAGGATTGCACGCATTCGCTATCGTATGTTGCATCATTGCGATATCCGAATATTTCATTAAATACAGCCAGTGTAATTATAATTCCGGCGAACGAAGCAATGGCCACCACCAGGGTTGAGTACCCCATCCCTATGGCTGAAAACATAATGGGAAATATGGAAATAGATAGAAATGAAGGGAGCTGGTAAATGAAATTGGAGATGCCTACAGCTTTGCCCCTCATGTCTGAATCGGCAACCAGAGCCTGTGAAGTAGTTATTGGCTCATTATTCCAGTGGTTTCCCCATACAAATATCATCATGGATACCGGCAAAACAATATATATATTAAACAGAAGTGCCAATCCTGATATGACAAGCCCGGCAAACGATAGTGCAAAACCTGAATAACTTAATTTTCTCAGACCTATTTTAGGCAAAATCTTCGGGCCTAAATAGCCAGCAGGAATTCCTATAGAATAAATGCCGATAATGATAAAACGGTCATTAATTGCACCGGAGATTCCAAATTTCAATATTATATAAGGAATGAAAAAGGCAAATGTCCCGACCTCAATCCCGCTTGCGATTCCACAGCACCAGCTATACATAGATGTTCTCCACTGTACCCGGTTATGCCTTAATTTCCGGAAGAAATCAATGTAAGTAGCTTCTTTATTGCTAGCTTTCCATATATCTGATTCCGGTATTCTTTTATAGGACAGAAGAAGGAACAGTACTGGAATTATCTGGATTAGTATGGCAATTTTCCATATTGCTGTGGCTTTTAAGCCAGAAATTAGTAGAATTACCACGCTTCCATTTAAACCCAGTATAGCCACGCTCGCCATGAGTGTGTTATAAGCCCCTGTAACCTCACGGTGCCCGGGTTTTTCTGTCTCCATAATATATGAGTAAACGTTGGCAATATCTGCACCTGCAGGAATTCCTGCAAGAAACCGGAATATAACCAGCATTGTCAAATTAATTGAAAGTGCGGATAGTATTGCAGAGATGAGGAATAAAATGAGATTGAAAAAGAACAGTTTCCTCCTGCCAAAGCGGTCTACCATATACCCTCCAAGTACTGACCCGATGGATGCCCCTCCTATAGTTGCACCTGTAACAAGACCCAGCATCGTTGTTCCAAATCTTAAGCTGTGTTCCACAAATATGCTTATCATGGGGATAGAGAATATGTTCCATTCATCGATAAAAAGTGATGTTAGCATAATTTTTGATATGCCACTATTGCCTTGTGGATATTCGGTTTCCATGAAAGCTAAGTCAATAATGTTAAAAGAAAATGTGCAAAGGTGCATTTTGTGCACCGGTAGAAAATTTTTATATCTTTATCTTCCTGTATTTTACAAAGAATATAATATCATAGGAAAGCTTCAGGGCTCCACCGGCGAAAAACATAAAGGGTGGAAATACTGTCATCACAGCACCCACAATCCCGGGTCCGGGAATCAGGGCACCATTCCGCACTGCTGAAAATATAGAATTGCTATTTACCCGGTAATTCTCTTCAATAACAGTATTTATAAGGGTATCCCGAGCCGGCACATCCATCTGGCTTGTTGTCTGCCTGAGAAACAGGAATATTTCACTGATAGCAAGTACGTGTATAACAGGCACAAGCATTAAAAATATGTTGCTCACCGAATGTGTGTATACCATGGTCCTTATAAGACCTATTTTTGATGAAATTAAGGGAGAGATCAGAATAGATATTGTGGTTATAATATTGACTGCAACAAAAATCAAACCGGCTGTGCTCAGGGATATGTGGTATACGTATTTGAAATACAGTGAAATCATTGATACTGTTACCATGCCGCCGGCAAATGAGTCCATTGCAAAGAGGTATGATAGTGAAAACACCCTCTTTTTTGTTTCTACATCCAGATCCTTTCCCTTCATCCTTTTATGCTGCGGGAACCTTATAAATAGGTACAGTACAAACTGGCATAGTGCCACAAGTGTGAGTAAAAGGAATACTATCCTGTAATCGATGTTCACATAAAAGAATAGGAATAATGAAGCTATTATTGATGCCCCATAGGAAAAAAAGTTATAGAGTGAAAATGCCATTCTCTTGCTTTTCATATCCGTTTCATAATGTGCCATAGCATACTGTTCTATTGGCTGGTTCGGGCTTATGTCCCTGCCTGAAAGGGAAATTGAGCCAAGCATTAGGGAAAAGATAAAGACATAAAAATTCATGAATATAAAATTCAACAGCAGGGCTATGGCCAGTGCGGCGGAAATTGCATACATTTTGAGCCAGTTCTTAATATTCAATGCGGGAAATACGTAAATTATCAGTGTTGAGAATGCAATGCTGAATAATACTATGATTCCAACATCAAAAACATTTACAAATTTTGACAGGTAGAAAGGTGTTATAACTGCAAGCATTGATAATATAAATGACCTCGATGCCTTTGAAACTGAAATAAAATAACTCTGGGCCTTCATATAAATCGTTAATGGTTAGTTCAATTCACCCATACGGTTTTTATATTTGTAAACTCAAGTATTCCATATCTGGATAGTTCACGTCCGATTCCGCTTTTCTTCGTCCCGCCAAATGGCAACCTCGGGTCGGAAGCAACAATTTTATTGATTGATACTGTACCTGATTCTATGTATGGAACAAGTTTTTCTGCATTATCCGGGTCTCCCCATATTGAGCATCCGAGCCCGTATGGAGTATCATTTGCAAGTTTTATTGCTTCTTCTATATTCCTGAACCTGCTCAACATTGCAACAGGCCCGAAAACCTCTTCCCCATAATCTTTATCCATTTTTACCAGTGCTGGCCTTATTACATTTCCAAAGTTATCCCCGGTAGAGATTACAGTTCCCATAGATTTCAATTCCTTAAGTTGCTTTGTTATTATATCTTTCTGTGATACAGAGGATAGTGGGCCAATATATGTGTCTTTATCCAGCTGGTCTCCCACTTTTACCCTGCTATATTCCTCCAGCATTCTTCTGGAAAATTCATCGTATATAGAATCATTTATAAGGAATCTTTTAGAGGCAATGCAACTCTGGCCATTATTCTGCAGTCTCGCGTAAACGGAGTTTTTTACTGCTTCGTCTATATTTGAAGAATCCAGGACAATATAGGGATCTGAACCACCCAGTTCCATTACAAATTTCTTTATGTTTTTTCCTGCTTCAGCAGCTATTATAGATCCTGCAGCTGTAGACCCTGTAAATGAAACACCGTCTGAGAATTTAATGGCATCATCTATTATTTTGCCTGTTGTTATTGTAGACCTAAATGTATCCAGATTAAACAACTCCTGGATTTTCAAAGAAGACCCGCTTACTATGGAAGCGTGCTTGAGAAGAACAGCGTTCCCTGCCAGCAGTGCGGGAATTGCAGCTCTTGCCACCTGCCATAATGGGAAGTTCCATGGCATTATTATGATTATAACCCCAAGGGGGTCAAATCTTATATAGGATTTTTTTGCCTCTGTATGTATATATTCATTTTCCAGGAACTTTTCACCGTTTTCAATGTAATAATCAAAGAGCCTGAGTGTTTTCTGTACTTCTGCAATGCTCTGGCTTATAGGTTTTCCCATCTCAGATGACATCAAGGTTGCAAGGCTTTCAACATTTTTTTCAAAATTTTTCTTTGATTCTTTCAGCATGTCAATTCTTTTATCAATATTTTCCCTCCATTTGAGCTGGTTTTCCTTTAAATTTCTGATAGTTTCCTTAACATCTTCAAGGCTAGCTACCTTATACCTGCCAAGTTCTTTTTCTGTAAAAGGGTTAAATGTTGATATTTCCATATATAAAAATGGATATTGATTACTTTACCTTTTTGGTGTCCGGTATTCCAATTATATCCTGTTAACAGAATAATTATACCCTGTGTTATTTCTTCTATTAGACGCCTTCCCCTGGATAAATTCCATCATTATATAGTAATTACATACAAATCAGATATATGGAGTTATGAAGTAATGCCAATTATAGGAATAATTAGAGTACTTATTTTCTTTTTTTCTGACGAGATATAATTGTTAAAGGGTATCCGGAACATGCAATTATTT
>JAKBQO010000157.1 GCA_021835185.1 Thermoplasmata archaeon | reverse complement strand
AAATTTGACGGAAAAATGCTGGGCGCTGAGACTGTGGACAGAATTATAAAGGCCAATGAATTTGCAAAAAATGATATATACAGAGCAACTACACATAACAAGGGAATAATGAATGGCATTGATGCTGTACTTCTTGCAACCATGAATGATTTCAGGGCACAGGAGGCAAATTCACATGCTTATGCCTCTATGGGTGGATATGGCCCGCTTACGGAATATAGAAAGGATGCTGATGGAAATCTAATAGGATCCATAAAAATACCCATAGCAGTAGGTACTGTGGGAGGCGCAACAAAAACATCAAAAAAGGCAATGCTGGCAATGAAAATCATGGGAATACAAAATTCAAATGAATTTTCAAATATTCTGGCCTGTGTGGGACTTGCACAGAATTTTGCTGCATTAAGGGCCCTGGCAGCAGAGGGTATTCAAAAGGGACACATGAAACTGCATGCAAGAAATATAGCCATAGCTGCGGGCGCTACCGGTGATATGATTGAAAAAATTGCTGCAGAGATGGTTTCTGAAAAGAATATAAGCTATACTGCTGCTACTGAAATGGTTAAAAGATTTAGGGATGAATAAACATGGAAGACTATGAACAATATATAAAAAACGGAGATTCGTTTGTCAAAAAGGAAAAATTCATGGATGCAATAAGGGAATATACAAAGGCCTATGATGCAATTAAAGAGGATGACCTGAAGGCGGAAATTTGTTATAAACTGTCACAGTGTTACTTTTCACTTGACCATAAAAGCACGGAAAATCCTCTTAAATATGCAGGCGAATCCCTGGAACTTCACCGCAAGCTGGGTGATACAGAACTTGAAATAATGGATCTCATCAATATAGGTTATATATACCTTGACAGTGGTGAAAGAGACAGTGCCATATCATACTTTGACAGGGCAATAGAAGAAGCTGACAAGGCGAAGGATGTCCAGTTATTTGCACTCACAAACAATGCCAAGGCTGAGGCTCTGTCCACACTGAAATCGAAAAAGGCAGAGGCTATGAAAATTTATGACAATGTAATAGAATTATCTGAGAAGTCAGAGGACTGGGAAAATTATTTTGAGGCTTTATATGGGAAGATAAACATATTACGGGATACTGATATCAACGCTGCGTTTGATCTTGGAAAGAAGGGACTTGACAAAATCGATTCTATAATGGAAAGCATAAAAACAAAAAAGGACAAAAAAGAATTTAAGGCTTCAGTCGGGTATCTCTATGATTCGGTTTCCGATATTGCAATGGAATTGGAAAATATAGACGAGGCTATGAAAATTGCCTCCCGAGCAATGGAATAAAATGGAGCGTAAATATTGCAATACAAGATATGGAAAAATATCATATCTTGATAGAAATGAGGGATATACAGTACTATTCCTGCATGGATTCGGTGGTACTGGAAACACATGGTTAAAATCATCTCCTTATATGGAAAAATGTATACGTCCAGTGCTAATTGACCTGCTGGGTCATGGGCATTCTGATAAACCGGATATTCAATATACCATAGAACAGCAGGCAGAGGCAGTTTTTGATGTTGTTCATTGCCTGGGAATTAATAAATTTTCAATTGCAGGGAATTCCTATGGGGGATGGATTGCCATGAAGCTTGCCTCGACAATTGCAGAACCGGATATGCTTTTCCTGGTAGACAGTGCTGGAATTTCACCTGCACTCAGTGAAGAGAGCAAAGAAACAATGAACAGGATCCTGGACTCTATTTTAAGGGCTAGGAATTACAATAACAGGTCTTCGCTGGAAAAAATAATGGAAAATAATAAAAGGCCAGAAGAAAAAATAAGCGATTATGAATTGAACAGTATCAAATGCCCAACAACCATAATATGGGGAGATAGGGATAGTATAATACCTGTATCCTTCGGCCATACACTGAACAGTAAAATTTCTGGAAGTGACATGATTATTGTAAATAATGCCGGGCACACTCCATTTATAGATAGTCCCGAAGAAGTTGCTGATATAATAAACAGGAAAACCAGAGAGCAGGGTTTCTGCTGATCATGCTTTGCCTATTTTTTTCCTTATATCATCCACAATAATTTTATACTCTTCATACTTCTTTTTATCTTCTTCCTGGAACGCCATAAAATTTTTTGAAGGCAGAATATATCGATCTCCGTTAAGTATAAGTTCAGGAAATCTTTCCCTTTCGCCGGCTGAAATTTTTATCTCGTTTATGTCTGTGAATTTTATTAGCCGGTAATCAACAGGGTCTTTTTCGGTTCTTATGGATTCAATTTTTTCTGATTCTATGGAAAAATAGCGTTCTGTAATGACTTCTATCATATGTTTTATATCAGAGTATAGCTGTTCAGGTTCAATATAGTCTGTTGCCCCCGGAACAATCAGTGAATCTATGTAATCCATATCTTTTTTGAGTTGTAGTTTTTCCTGTATATATCTTCCTGAAAAAATTCTATATACCTCAAGATTGTCATCGTTTACCACTATTTTATATATGCCACCACGGGATAATGGAACCTCCCATGCATTGTCTATACTTATCATGTATCAACATACCAATATGGTTTATTAAATATTCCGGCAATGGTTATTAGATCTTTTCCTTAGCAATCTGGCTAAATTTTGTCACATTTCCATCGGTATCAATGCTGAGATATACCGTATAATGAAAACCCAAATAATCAAATTCAGTAGATACGTCGAACCTGTCGCTGTTATTTACTATGCTGTTAACTGTAAAATTCTCAATGTTGTCTGCATACATTTCCTTTATATTATTTTCCGCTATTAGTTTAACATCCTTCATACTTTCGACTCCCATAATGAGTTATCCTGAATTAATTAATAATTGTTTGTTATATTACTTATTATAACCAAAAAATAAGGATTGGTTTTATGTTCTATAATTCAATATTATTATATATATAATATTAATATTTAGTTGATTTATATGAAATTTTTTCTGGATAGTGCAGATATCAATGAAATCAGGGAAATATCTGATTACGGCTTCATAGACGGTGTAACAACAGAGCCTGAATCAATATCAAAAGAGGTGTTGAAGGGTTCTACTACGGAACAGGTTATTACAGATATAATCAAGGCAGTTAACGGAGAAGTACATATACAGGTTGTTTCTCAGGATTATGACACCATTATGTCCCAGGCATTGAAAATACATTCCCTTGGAATGAACGTCATAGTAAAGATACCTGCTACGCTTACAGGAATGAAAGCAATGCTTAAACTGAGTGAAAAAAAGATAAAATGCTCAGCCTCATCCATATATAATACGATTCAGGCCATAATGGCCGCCCAGAATTATGCCGAATATATATCCATCAGAACCGGGAAAATAGACAGTACAGGGGAAGATGGGATGGAGGTGGCATACAATGCAAATGAAACGTTCAAAAACTGTAAATTTGACTCAAAGGTGCTTGTAACAAATATTGCCACTCCGGATCAGATTGTCAGGGCTGGATTAATTGGTGCCGGGGCAATTTCTGTTCCATACTCCCTTATAAAGCAACTGGGCAACTATGTATATACTGAAAGGGACATAAAGGAACAGATGGACGCGTGGAATACCATTGCAGAAAATAGCAGAACATTTTTTAATAAATAATTGAGTTCATCTGGATATAAGTTACCCAATTAGAATTTTAAAAACATTTGCAATATAATTGTATTATTAAAGATCGTTTGATCAATTACGCCACATCATGTTTTTATATGCATTTCAAATGTATAATGGATTAATATGGTAAACGAAGGAGAATTAGCCCCAGATTTTGAGGCTCTGGATACGGGATTGAAAGCAAAAAAATTGTCAGATTATAAGGGACATGTAACTGTGCTAGCATTTTTCCCGGGAGCATTTACATCAGTTTGCACAAAGGAAATGTGTACATTCAGGGATTCCATGGCAAATTTCAATAAATTCAATGCAAAGGTAGTGGGTATAAGTGTGGACTCACCGTTCTCCCTCAAGGAGTTTGCAACAAAAAACAATCTGCAATTTGATCTTCTTAGTGATGGAAACCGTGAGATATCAAAAAAATATGGCGCACTCTATGACAATTTCCTTACGACGTTCTCGCCTGA
>JAKBQO010000156.1 GCA_021835185.1 Thermoplasmata archaeon | reverse complement strand
CAGGCACTGCAGCCTCGGGGAGCAATACCCATGGCAACTCACCTGAGGCATCATCCAGTTCGTTCTCTCCGGGTATTTCCGTTCCAACCTATGTATATGAGAACGAAACTTTCTACCTGAATGTAACGGAATTCACTTCAGGATACCATAATTACTCACTATCAGCATATCTTGGCGCGGAAAACGATACAGGTTTATCACCCCTTTTCTATTATGGGCACTCTAAAACTGGAAATTTCTCCATACCGGTCACTGCTCCCTCAGAAATAGAAAATATACACGGATTTATAAATGCTACTGCAGTTAATTCTACAGGAAGCACTGTTAGCAGCGTTTCTAGCATATCACTTATAAATGTAAGTGCTCCTGTAATATTCAATTCAACCATCAAGAATACAGACCCGGTTCCGATCACAAACATAACTGTTACATATACCATATCCCATGGCACATCTTCTGTGGTTGCCGGGATAAGCCATATAAATGAAATAAAAAGCAATTCAACATATAAGGACAATATAACAGTTCCGGCATCTCTGGTATATAAGGGAAAAGACACGCTAACAGTTACTACAAATAATCCTGTTATTACCATAGCAGGGAAAAGTACCACAACATTCTATTACGGCCAGTCACCTAATTACGACTGGGTGTATTATATCGCGGCTGTAGCTGTTGCGTTTTCTGTGTTTTTGATTGTTGCCAGTGGAAGAAGAAATACCGTGAAGGTACCGAAATGGAAAAGGTCTAAATCGTCCAGAAAATCAAAAAAACTGGAAAAAGCCAAATAATTTAAATAAGTGAGTGAAGGGTAATAAACTCTTTATCATATATGTTTTTTCTGCTAAATTTTACCGGCGTCCTCGATGTATCATATCTATCATCTATCAATGATATCCTGGCCGCTGAAAGGGCATTGTCATGTATTTTATGAGGCGTGCTTGTGTTTTCCTCATTTACTATGACCATGGGTGCTATGTTTTTTAACTGTTTTATTATTATATCTCTGTTAGGGCGATCACCGTTCCCTATCTTTATCATAATGTACCTGTAACTATAGTTTTTCACCACATCTAGAACATCATCCTTTACACCGCATATGGTGGGGCATTCCCAGGCTTCCATCAGTACATTATCTGCCATTACGGCTATTCCTGGCCTTGGCCCCGGGTCTATTCCAATTATAACTCTGGTAAACTGGCTTTTATTAAGGAGTACGGGCAAACTCCGCCTTATGCCTTCTGTAGCTGTGACAGCTTTTATCTGGCCGGGCAATGTAAACGGATCCTGTTCTGAACTGAGTATAACATTTATGTCGCCAGGTATAGAATAAAGGTCAGGTATGCTAAAAAATGGCAGATTCCATCTCTTCAATTCTTTTATAATATCATGGTAAAACTTGAAATCGTGAGTATATATTCCTACACGTGTCATTTATAATATTAAGTATTTCATTGCTAATAAATATTATTATTTAAATTTTTCAGATCTGTTTACAAAAAATAAATTGTATTTATTTTGGTTGTTCAGATGCTGCTATTTTATAACCCAGTACATTCGCAAATTGCATATCTTCCGGTGGAACTTTTATCATATGTCCAGGTGCTATAGTGTCTAATTTGTTTCCGATAAGTATCGATCCTCCTCCGACTGGAAGCAGTGCTGTAATCCTGTTCATGTCTTCCCTCAAGGTTTCCTCTACCTCGTTAACGATTCTAAGGGCTAATTGATCCAGAAGTGGTCCTGAAACATCTGGCCCGCCTATTTCATTTTGCTTAAAAACTATTTTCTCCCCTATGGCATCCCTGGCTACATCTGGGGGAACCACAAAACCTGTTTGCTTACCTATAACTTTGCTCATGCCTGAAACAACATCACCAATTCCCGCCTGTATACTGAAAGAGTCCTCTATGATCGGCTCCATATTTTTCAAATTAATTGTCAGGACATCGGTTGTTTTGAATCCTATATCTATAATTACGCCATTTCCATATTGTGTCTTTAATATTCCATGATTCAACGCATAAATGGCCGCACCTACCCCCTGGGGACGCATAACCAGTTTAGATATTTTAAAATCCTGTTCAGTTCCCTGTGCAGACTTTATCTTTAAAGTTTTTCCCTCAAGGAGTTTTGCAGCTTCCACTACTTCCCTATCGAAACTACCAAGCTGCACCCCACTGGAGAGTGTAACATCCGTTTTTTCTCCTTCATGCCCAATTCCACTTGTCCATAATGCTCCGGCTAAAAGCTGAATAGCATTCGGATCAGTAAGCCTTCCGTCTCCCTGTGGCTCTCTTAAATTAGTTCCCGTAGCATCCTCGCCGAAGATAAATGACTCACCGTCATTAACGGATATTACAGGTATATTACCTCCTATTCCCCAGTTACGTGATTCAGCGGGGGTCCATCTGGATGGAAATTTAGCCTTTTTATTTCCCTCCGTTACTAATTTGGTATCTCCATATCCCAAGTCAACTCCCAGTATTACCAATTTCTATCACCTCTGAAAAAATTCATAGAATATGATATATATTATATATTTAAATATTTGTCTAAATATGATAATTTTTTGATAATAACTAAATATATATGTCGTACAATGTCTTATTTTGTAGAATATATTCAAATAAATGATGATATATAGATTTTATAGCCATATTTTGCCAGAAATATGAAATATAAAATTATACCAACAGAAATATTGTATATTACTTTATTTGATAGATGTTATTTTATAATATAACTAGATTCTATATTAAAGCAATTCCGGTAAAAAAATAAATATGGATTTGCAATACACATTAACGGATAGGTGGCAGAGAAGCTATGCGTGAGACTGCAGATCTCATCTACTTGGGTCCAAATCCCAACCTATCCTATACTCTATTGAGTGCTAAAAGATTTATTATATAAAGAAACGAAGTAATTATTATAATTCATTTGAGCCCTTTGACCTTTATATCAAAATTCTTAGAACATAATGCACGACAACGGCTTAAATTTAATGCGAAAGCACCTCATGGTTTTTATACAAAAGGCAATTACAAAACTGCAATATAAGTTATCCAGAATTAAAATAAAAATAATTATGTAATTTAATTGAGCATCTTCACTCCTTTTATCATATAAGGACTATATAGTCGTTAGTTTGCGGGAGGACTATACCAATTATAGCACATATAATATTACGTCCATGAAATAAATAATAATAGTAGATTGTTAAAGAAAATAAGATTGTGTTTTAATTTACATACTCATATTAAGTTATATTTAATACCTTAATACATTAAGTCGGTTGCCGTGAGTTAAGACCCTATTTACGTATATATGCAATATATGATTTAACGCGCGAGGCAATATAATATCATACCTGAAAATATTATTTTGTAATTTCATTAACCTTTATGGACGTTATATCTTAAAAGGTCTATATAGACGTTAAGTCCCAGGATGTCTATACACATCGTGGAATATACGGATATAATGCACGCGGGAGAAAGGCGAAATATTAGAGTGGAATTTGATAAGTAGAATAAGGTATCTCATATTTTAGCAAATTACGATTTTCATTATCTCCATTAGTTTTTCTCCAAGTTCGCTGTTTGGTATCACCGTGAGATTGTATGTAATAGCCTTTAATCCAATTGCAGTATAATAATCCTTGTTACTTGAATGTAGATCAATTATCCTCACCCTCCTTGAAATAGCCTGGAAGCTTGGCATTTCTCTGAGGCCAGCTATCCTGATATATTGTTTATGATTTGTAAGGAACATTCTTGCCTATCTGTAAGATATATTGAATATCTGCAGTACAACAAGGATCTTCACTGGATCTTCAATATCTGTCTATCTGTATAGTATTTTTTCTTTTTCGATCATCAGGTGAAACTATTTTGTTAATAATGTTCGACAACTACCTGATATCTCATAAAATGTAAAACACCATAGATATATTAAATAAGGAGAAGTCAAACAATTGAAGTTTTCCGTAAAATTTATAAGTATACACATTATAATCCGTTGATGAGATATAAAATAAAATTCACTTTTAAAGATGAATTGAAATTGCCTATACATTATAATCATTTAATTCAAGGCCTAATTAATTCTCATA
>JAKBQO010000155.1 GCA_021835185.1 Thermoplasmata archaeon | reverse complement strand
GCACAGGGCGTACTTTTCGGTGCAATGATAAGGGCGGAAACAACGGCCGCCACAACGGGAAAAGTTGGAATACTGAGAAACGATCCTATGGCCATGATTCCCTTCTGCGGATATAACATAGGCGATTACTTCCAGCACTGGCTTGATATGGGGAAACTTGTAAAGCACAGACCTGAAATTTTTTATGTGAACTGGTTCAGAAAGGATTCTGATGGAAATTTCATATGGCCTGGCTTCAGTGAGAATTTCAGGGTTATTGAATGGATTGCCAGCAGGCTGGATGCAAAATCAAATGCCATTGAAACTCCTGTTGGATTAATTCCTGACATAGCTAATTTCCCTTCTGGGAATTTAGGCAAAAAGAAATTGGAACAGCTCTTTGAGATAGATTACCCTGGATGGTTAAAGGAACTTAACGAAATAGAACCATTTTTCAAAAAGATAGGCGATAGTTTCCCCGAAGAACTGTGGAGAGAATTTCATAACATGAAAGATGGAGTGGAAAAACAAATTTAAATTATAATATTTGCAATTAATTTTAACATTATATTTTATTGGTAACCAGATCATAAATGCTTACAGAATTGAATAAAACAGTGATAAAGCAATTATTTTAATGGGAATCCAATAACCAAGTTTTAATATTAATTTGAATTATAAAACAATGGAAGGGCATAGAATAGAAGATCTTCTGAGATTAAAAAATATTGAAAATGTTATAACAGACAGTACAGGAAAACATATTGCAGCACTGGTTGGAAGTACGTACAGGGACTATAAGAAAAAGGAATTTAAAAAGTATATTTACATTCTAAAGGAAGACCTCTCAACAGAGAGGGTGATTCAGGGAACTGGCATAACATGTATTGATATCTCAGATACAGGCCGGCTACTGTATGCTGATGGATATGGAATACATATAACAGGGAATGGCTATTCAGACCTGAACATAAAATTTGAGGGCGGAATACAGCAGGCAAAATGGATGGGAGATAAAATCCTTTTCACAGCCACGATAAAAAAACACAGCAGTCCTGAAGATGCCTACTTTTTTGAAGAAAATGATCCGTTGAATGAAATGTATTTGCTGGACCTTTCAAATGGAATTAAAAAGATAACCGGAAATATACACATATGGGAATTTGACAATGATGGTGAAAATATATACGCTGTTACCTCCAGCAAACCTATGGAGAGTTGCTGGTACAGTTCATCTATTTCAAAAATATACCTGGATGGAAAGGTAGAAAAGGTGTATGACCCCGATTTCAGGGAACTTGGAAAAATTAAGGTCCACGGGGACAGGGTAGCTTTCCTTGAATCACTAATGAGCGACAGGGGTGTCATATCCGGAGATATAATACTGCTGGAAAATGGAACTGCAAAGAATATTACAGAGGGCGCAGGAACAACGTATTCACATATTGAATTTTCTGGGGATTCTATGTATGCACTGGAAAATCATATGGGCACATTTACCATAAGAAATATGGAATCCAGAAAAGCCATATGGGAAGGAAGCGGAATCGTATATCCGGTATTTTCACCTGCATTTTCAACAAATGGGAATGTATTTGTATTTTCATATTCCAATGAAAAGGAAATAGCAGAAATTGTGCGTGTAGAATCTGGAAAGGTTAGCAGATCTGGAATAAATAGTGAACTGCAGAACCTTAAGGCATATCCATCAGAGCTCGTGGAATGGAAATCCTCAGATGGCAAGGATATCTACGGCTTCTTCAGATCGGAAGGTTCAGAAAAACCTGTAATTGTATACATACATGGAGGGCCTACATCCTTTTCCTATCCTGCATTCATAGACAGGACAACAATATATCTCGGTGCCGGATTTTCAGTGTTCCTTCCTAATTACAGGGGAAGCATAGGAATGGGCAGACAATACGCTGAATCAAATCGGGGAGATATGGGCGGCATGGATTTTGAAGATGTTATTACCGGAATAAATTATCTTAAGCAACAGGGAAAAATAAAGACCGATAGGATATATATAACAGGTGGTTCATATGGCGGTTATATGTCTGCTCTGGCAATCATGAAATCAGATATATTCAAAGCTTCTGTTTCGCTCTACGGAATTTCTGACTGGATTAGTTTCCACGGTGTATCCAATCTCTATAACTGGGATCGGGTGCATATGAATGATGACCCATATAATTTCAAAAAATACGATGGATTTTCCGCAATAAGAATGGATCATGATGTAAAAACTCCTGTATTGCTGATGCACGGGGTGGAAGATCCATATGTTCCCATAGGGCAGTATTATGAGTTTTACAGATTTTTGAAGGAACATGGCAAATCTGTAAGATTATTAGTGTACCCCCGGGAAGGGCATGGATTTACAGAGAAGGATCATATGATTACGCAGTATAAAGAAACAATAGATTTCTTTAACCGCTATAAATGAAAAATACTGGATGTTAGTTGATATGAATAGCATTCATAGTCACTGGCTCCCATTAACTATTGTATTTGACATAGGGTTTATATTTTAAATTGATTTCAATTATATTAAAATAAAAGAGATGAAACTATGGAAGAACGATCAATGGATGAAATAATGGAGAAAATTAGCCCGCTGGTTACCGGCAACAATGTTTTAGATATTGGTACCGGGTTTGGGATTGTAATTAAGGCATTGATAGATAATAAAGAAATGAAAATTACAAGTATAGACCCGGAAACATGGAGGTTTGATGAGTTAAAAAACACATTTTTAACCGAAATTTATGAAAATAGATTAAAATTGATGAATGCATATGCAGAGAATCTACCGTTCAGAGATAATGAATTTACAACAACAATATCACTTTTCTCTGCTCATCACTTTAAAGATATAATTAAGGCACTGGATGAAATAAATAGAGTTACATCGGGGACCATTATCATAGCTGATTGGGGTCCTGAATCGGCCGGAAAAACAAATCCCCATAGCCCGGAACAACTTGAAATTCCAATGAACAAGGTAAAGAGTCATGGAATAAAAAACAATTTTGCAGTTAAAGATGGCAGCATGTGGTATATGATTTATAAAAAAAATTAATCTGGAATAATACAGGATAACAGGGCATTAAGAGAACGATGATAGTTTATCTGTAATTTAATTTTCTATTTGAAAATCACAATTTTTCTCCAGTACAGTCTCATATTGTTTATCAGATGTTATAATTATATCGACCTCATTTATCGTTAGATTAAATACAAGTGTTGAACTCTTAACATTGTTGAATTGCCTGTTAATTAATTCATCCGCAGCTACAGCATTTTTTGCCTTTCTTTCAAGTTTAACATCCTCATATTTCATAAATTCGAAAAAAACATCAGCCGAGTTATTTGTATGAATATGCTGAACAAATTTTATCTGCACATCTGGCTTGAAATCAAAGTCAATGTATAATTTATAGCCATAATAATTAATATTAATATCTTCATATGATTTATATAATGAAAACTGGTATAGTTTTTTTATTATCTCTGAATAATCCCGAAGTTTTTCCTTAATTGAAGATAAATAGTTTGAGTTTTTCATTTTTATTTTTACATTTTCTACGAGATGCTTCATCGTAATCTTATATTGCAATATTCAATATCATTTTTTCTTATACGTATTGAAATAAAATAAACTATTACAGTCCCGATTATTTGCCATCCTGCATATAATATAAAGTTACGGGTTAATTTTACAGAAATTTCCTGCAAAGTATGAAATTTAATGTTTCCAGTAAATAATCTGCTTGCAGGGTAAATTTACCAGATAATTATTTCGCGGTATTTGAGATTATTATTTGACAAGCCAGTGAAAGTGTGCTGGAAGTTTGGATTTACATAAGCAGGTATTTCAGCCCTGATTTTTTCCGGGGAATGGACATCGTTAAGGATCTGCCATTTAAGTGCCTCATCCTTTACATTAGTTCTCCAGCTCTGTGCCCAACCCATGAAAAATCTTTGCTCCGGTGTATATCCATCTATTACCTTCCTTAATTCCGGGTTTTTCTTTAACCTGCGTTCAAGTGCCTCAAATGCTATGCTCACCCCGCCGATATCTGCTATATTTTCCCCAAGGGTCAATGCACCATTTACATGGATACCGGGCAAGGCTTCAATGGAATT
>JAKBQO010000011.1:11370-21503 GCA_021835185.1 Thermoplasmata archaeon | reverse complement strand
ATGCAATAAAATATCTTGAGGGGGATGTTCTTTATTTTGACAATTTAGGATTCTCATCCAAAGAATTGAATTCAATTATAGATGGCAATGCAAGAATAGGTTTGCAATCCCTGCCGGTTCAGTATTTTCTGGGAGATAACAGCGCAGGAAATGATATGGTGGCCAATGTAAAAATATTCAAGACAAAGTTGATCGATTACATATACAGGGCAAAATCAGATTTGAAGGAGGAAAAATACCTCCGCTATTTTTATGCACCGGAATCTGAAATGGCCGGTCCTATAGCCGGGGCAATAGCTCTCTACACAGTAAAGCCAGATAAGCCTGTAATTGGATTTAACAGCGGCACAGACGACGTCAAAATATCATCCAGGGGATCACGATACTCAGTCAGCAGGGGATTAAACCTTTCTGAAGTAATGAAAACCGCATGCGCTGCTGCCGGAGGCTCCGGTGGCGGGCATGACATTGCAGCAGGTGGAGTAATTCCAAAGGGCAGGGAGAAACAATTTCTGGACGCTGCCAATGAAATGATAAAATCACAGATTAAGATATTTTAAGCTTTAATTGCGTTGTTTCCATATTTAACTTATGTTTCAGTACAATTTTACTTGATGAATATTTTTCCGGAATTATCACATATATCATCAATTAATCCACTTTTTAATAATTATCCGGGCAATTCTATCTATTATTCTAAAAGCTTATATAGGCTGATAGGTTATTATTAGTTGGGTAGTTTTATGTCGGTTTATAATGCAGTTGTTTTAAGATCCATAAAAAGAAACATGTCGAGAGTTAAGAATAAAAAGTTACCTACAATAGCAGGCCATAAGCTATTGTATGAATGCAACTTAAGATGCAAAATGTGTCCGTTCTGGAGGAGGCCAGATAGCAAACTTCTGTCTATGGAACAGGAAATAGCAATGATGGAAAAACTGAAAGAGGGTGGAGTGTCATACCTTGGATTTGAGGGCGGTGAGCCCCTTCTTAGAAATGATACCCCGGAAATATTGAAAGAAAGCCACAAGAGATTTCATACATCCATGGTAACAAATGGATGGCGCCTTGAGAAGAAAATAAATGAAATACACAATTCTTTAGATTTCCTTTTTGTCTCTATTGATGGAAGCAAAGAGGTGCACGATACCATGAGGGGAATGCAGGGTTCATTTGAGCATGCAGTAAGGGGAATCAATGCATCAAAACATATGGTACCAGTTGCCATGAGTTCAACAATTACAAGAGAAAACATAGATAGCATAGGAGATATACTTGATCTAGGTGATAAGTTAGAAGTCCCGATAAATTTTCAGATAGAATATGACTATTCAACAGCAGAGAAAATATCACCCGAAAAGGAAAAACTCCTTGGCGCTCTGAATATGCTTATTGATAGGAAGAAAGCCGATGGCCCTATAATGAATACTGTACAGTATTTTGAGGCAATAAGGGATTCCTGGTTTTACGGATATAAATGGGAATGCAGGCCATGGCTTACCATAAACATTGACCCGGAGGGCAGGGTTGTGACCCCATGCTATATCATCAACGAATATTCAGGATCTGATTATGTATGGAACATAGACATTAAAAAGATGTGGAACACATTTGACTGGGAACCCTACAGAACCTGCAATAAATGTGCATTATCATGTTACCTTGAACCTTCCCTGTTTAAATGGACAAGGCCGGCAATGGTAAAAAGCAGAATAATAGATGCCACTATAGATTACATAAAATTCAGTGCGTCAAAGAGAAATTTTTAAACTATTTATAAGCCGCCGACGGGATTAACATTAAAAGGTTAAAGCTATAAGCTAAAAATACCTAAATTATTTTTTTTCTTTATATACTCACGATCCGGTTTTTGTAATATAAAAATACAATTATATAATCGCATGATTATTTTATAGTTTTAAGCCAGGTTAAAATTTAACCCTTGAGTTATAAAAAATATGGCCATAATTGCAACTTTTAATCTTGCCTTAATTTTCATACCCTATAATGCCATTTTACAAGGCAATTTTACAAGGCAAAGTCATTTACTGGTATAACTACACCCTAAAAGTAAGTCATGCTCCAAAATCATAAAGGAAACCTGTTATTTTTTTCCAGGTTATCTGCCAATTTTAACATACATAAAACAACTCATGCAGAAATCTTAACCTTTACCTCTTGATTCACAATTATATAATAATAGGAAAGCAGCCGCCGCCATGTTAGATATTTCATAAAGGATCCAGAGAAAAAAATCTCCATATAGCAATCCCCTATATCCCTCTCTCTTGCGTCAAGCAAATGCGAAAATGCAAAAAATAAGCAAAATCCATTGAAATTATTATGTTTAAAATTTCGTAAATGCAAAAAAATGCGAAAATAAAAGAGATTAACTTCCCCTTAAGAAATACATACAGAAACCGGCATAAACCTGGATTTCACCCAATGGTATATAATTGACATGGAGATAATTCCAACCCTCCACAATATTTTGGTTATATACAGTTATTTAAGGTATGAGGTATTTTTCTATCTACCTTTCTATAAAATATTCAGTTAAACTTATAGTCATGGTTTTCAAAATAAAGCAACCTTGGTTGGGATTATCATTTTCTATGTTAGATTATCCAAAAAAATTTAGCAGGGAGAACTAAAATTGACCTACCTGAGCTTAAGAATGGGATTGAATGTATAAGGTAAATCATGCTATCAAATCATATAATAAAATATACTCTGTAATCTCAAATCTATGAAATCTATTCTATTTACTATTTCATCAAGCTCTTTGTTTTCCTTTGCTATTTCATTTATACCCCTTGACATGTTTTCTTTGAGCTTTTCCCTATCTTTCCTTATATTGTTACAGAGAGCATTCTCAGGAACCATAAAGTTATGGAATTCATTGCTGACTGCACGTTTGCCTGCCTCTGATTCGTCAATGCCTGCTTCCTCCATGATTTTTGACATGGCATCCTCAACTTCCTCTTTCCACCCGTCACTCAGTCTTTTAATAAATAAGAGAATCAGAATATATTTGTAATCCACAGATGTCCGTACTAGATCTGCAGCATTATCCATCAATTTAACCAGATCATTTTTTGTAATTTTGCGAAAACAGTCAACTGCCATAGAACTCTAAAGTATCAGTGCACTCTTATATTTGGAGTATACTATACGTGGTATGTGTCATTAAGAATTTATATGATTTAGATATTGTCTCCATTGTTGGACTCAAATTGTACTGTAACATGATTGACACCGTATTTTGACAGTATTCTTTCGATGTCTTTCCTCACGGAATCAAGTTCACCTATCTGCATCTGAGAAGGTATACTCATATGCAGGGTGGCCACTCTCTGGTGCTGGCATATGTCCCAGATGTGCAGATGATGTACACTTGGAAACTCCTTCCTAATCATCTCTTCAACCTCTTTGACACTGACGGAAGAGCCTTCGAGCAGTATGTTAACGTTTCTCCTGAACATATTGCGGTTTCCGTATAGTATTATGAAGAGAACAATGTAGCTCCCCAGGTAGTCAAGATACTGGCTGAAGAAGTAGAACGGCAGTAGCGAGAATGCCAGTACTATAATCATTATTGCAAGGTCCTGCAGTGTATGAATGAACATAATCCTGAAGTTGGACTTTTCGTCATGTTCAATAGTAACTCCTGCCACTATCAGCAACGGAATGGCTATTATAGCCGATAAGGCGGTGCTGCCACTTGAGATTGGAATGCCGTGTATCAGCAATTCCGTTGTGAGTATTGCAGAATATGCTGAGATTGCAATGAACAGTGTGATAATCGTGATATTCAGCAGTGCCTCGACTCTATGGAAACCGTATGAGTGAAATTCATCCGTAGGTTTATTCGAAATTCGGTTAACCAGGAAAATCATTGATATCGACAAGGCGTCTACCAGACGGTCGGATACCACGGAAAGGGATAGTGGATTATCGGACTCCAGGTAAGAATAGAGGAACAAACCGAGAATAATCCAATATAATAAAGCAGTGATAACATTGTTCTCCGACCTGCTCCACTTAATTTTGGACAGTTTTTTAGTGTAATGTTGAGACACTTCTATTCATCCTCTTCATATTAATTTTCCTGTTTCTCAATCTCCTTTCCTCTTTTTTCTTTATCCCATCCATAAACCTGTTCCTGAATTCCGTTTATTTCTAAGGCTGTTTACTGTTCCCATTATCTCTTTCCTCTATAATTTTTTTTACTCATCGATAACCAGTGCTTGGTCACCTACCAGCCTTTTCAATTTTTCATTCTTTCTGGTATTCATTATCTCCAGATCTGCCGGCTCCATAGAATCCCGTTTTCCCAGATTCTATAAATTTATCCCTCCATTTATAGAAGTTGGCTCCTAATACTCCCATGCCTCCTGCATAGCTCTGCTATACTATTAGTTGTAAATGATTCTATTACTATTCTACCTTTTCATCTGATGTAAATTTCTCCATTATATCACTTCCTCATATTCCACTTGGTAACTGTCCAAATAATAAAGGGTATGCACCACTACACATTAAAATTAAGGAGTTATTTATATACCCCCTGATCTATTTTTTGTTGTCCGAAAAAGAACTCTTTGCCGGACATGTGTTTGCAGGGCATACACCTGTACAGTTGGTGACCGGCTGAGTTGCTGCATCATTTGATGATATCTTTTCCCCTATCCTTATTGTAGTATCTGCAACGCACATTCAGGCAGGTTACAGACTAGACTTCACATGGCTTGCCCATGAGAGGCAATAACGAGGAGGTATCTTAATAAATGTAAATCGGGACGCTGCCAAAAGTTAATTCCGCTTAATACATATGACTTGTCATGAATGCAAATGCGCAGCCTTGGATTCTATCGAAATTGAATAAAGCAGAAAAACGAACGAAATGACTGCGATGATAAACCCAATGGACATAGTGAAAGAGAAAGTATTATTCTGGAAGTTAGAAAATATGAATTCGAGACCGCTTAATCCAGCAAGTAAAATCGAGATTGATGCTATTGCACTTACGACCATCGATTTATAGTCCCCCAGCATCAGGGTCATCATAAATATCATTAATGACAACAGTCCAATAAGAACGCCAATCATCATATGAACCATAAGTTCAGGAATTGAAAACATAATATCCATCATTCCATACATCGGAAAGGCATTGTTATATGAAGGATAGACTGCAAAGAGATTCATCCACATTCCGATTATGAACTGCACTGCAAGAAGAGATAATTCAGCCACTATGGCTATGGACAAGAAGTGAGTGCCCTGCCCATTGAATTGAAACACGTGTCCTCTAGACGTCATGATTTTACCTGTATATTCCAATATCCGAGAGAACTATTAAAGCTTTCCTAAAATGCTATGGCAATTACATTCCGTTAGGTGAATAATTGTATGCCTCTCTGGATCATTGCCTCAAAGTTCATAATTTCCTCTAAGCGGCCTGAATATTTCTTGACGCCTGAGCCGCATTCATCATCTGATCGTTGTATGGAGTATCGCTCAGATTGTCCTCAAGTATCATTCTTGTTCCATCAGCTACGAGTTTATTAACAGTGCTCACTGTCATACCAGGTTTCCTGAAATGTTCTCTCCGCTTTGCAAATACAGCGGAGATCCCATCCGAACCAAAGACAGTTTTCACGTAGATCGGGTTGTCCAGGTTCTGGAACAGGGCAAGCTGGACACCGCTCTGTGCCAGAACATGCCCTGTTGCTGTATTGCCATTTCGTTTCCTCACATTCCTCCTGATCTTCCTGAAGAACCTCTCCATGCCGTTGTTCGTCCTTGGCATGGTTCCATCTGCGTTGTTTGCAAACAGCATGATTTCACGCTCATGGTACCTTTCAATGATGTGTTTCGCAGCCCTGATTATGTGAGGAGCTATGTTCTCATGAAGGTATACTTCCATCTCCCCTATGACCGTGTTGCACTGATCGTGAATGGATGCATCATCCGGAATGTCATCCGACAGATTGCCCTTTTCCGGGATCCGGAAGGCAAATCGAAGCTTCTGGAAGAGCATGTTCACCTCGGAGAGTTTCTTTGCAGTTTCCACTATGCTCTGATCGGTTACTATGCGGCCTATGTATTTCCTTGCACTGCTGATCAGTTCCATGGATTCTTCGCCTGCTGCCTTTTCTGAAAGCTCAGATAAGAGCTTTCCCGCTTCTTTCAGTGAAGTGAAGAAGTTCAGGTGGTTCAGGGAGAACGGGAATCCATAGCCTGAACTACCGTTAACCGAAAGAACCGGTTCAATTATTCTCCTTATGGCCATGATCTCCATCTTTCCCCGGTCGGAACAGAACCCGTTTTCTATCTCTTCCAGTGTATTCTGATCGTAATCAGGCATTGATCTCAGAATGGATTTCAATGCCGATTTTATCCCCTTCCTGTTTATCTTGAGACCGAGATTGTTATGCATGTCCACCATCAGACCCTTTCCAAGGTCTCTGAGAAAGTGCATCAAGCAGATCCTTATGGGCATTCCATGGAAGACCTCTGCAAGGGCGGTGAGTATGCCCGATCTCATATCGGATATGGATCCTGATGGCGATCCGAATCTTTCCTTCACCTTCATCAGGATGTCCTTGATGTTCTCATATGATTCCGAGGCGTATTTCTCCGCATGGAGAGTGAAATTAGATATCGAATCCCTTACAACGACGATCATGTCAAACTTCGAATCCGTCGTTCCGTCTATCTGCAACACATAATTATGCATGGCACCCTTCAGCTTTTTCCAGCTTTCCTCATGAATCCTGGATAATATGCGGAGTGCCATGTTCGTCACATTCCTTGCATGGCTCCCGCTTATTCCCCTCATCCCGCCCTGTTCGGATATTTCCGAGCAGCTAAGTCCATGGATGAACCTGCCCATGGAGGCCTCAATCATGATGTCATTGGCGTATATGCAGTGTGGATTAACGATGGACTTCAGCCTTTCGGATCTGAACATTGTTCCATGTCTTCTGCATCCCATGATTTTATGGACTGCGGTGAACTCGCCCATCTCCCATGATCTGATCGTCCTCCTCTCCGTCTTGTATTCCACAAGACGGGAATGGCACTGAGGGCAGACAGTGCGATCCGTCCGGAATATGATCTCCGAGATCATTTCAGCCTCAGGAAGGTCTTCTTCAGCTTGAGATCGTTCTCTATCATGATCTTTGTTATTGGCCATGAATCATACTCGATCCCGATCTTCTTCAGGATCGAATCTATATCCTCCTGGCTTATCTTCTTGTCCAGGAGCCTTTTGATATAGGGCAGTATGTCCTCCAGTTTGATCTCATTCTTCGAATGCAGGTCCTTTCCAAGGTATCCAACATACTTCTGCACAACCTTTCCTTTCACACGCTTTTCGTCAACAAGGCTGTAATAGGTATTTCCATCCTTTCTTGTTACTTTTTTAGGTCTCACTGTCATGTGGACTGTAATTACATCCCACAATATAAATGTTTCGGTACGCCGTATTTTACGCAAGAAATGATACAAAACATTGCTATTCATCTAACGGAATATAATTGCCATAGCTAAAATGCTATGCCGGACATTGACTGTCTGTGCTGTATATAGTATTTATACCAGTAATTAACATGTCAGAATTCTATGTTTTAACAGATTTTATTGATTGAAACAGTTTATCTGTATATGGATTGTCTTTTATTCTGCTGTTTATTATCATATCAGTGCCCTTTTCAACAAGCTGTATAATCTTTTATGTGTCATTCCATTATTCCTGTATGGCATAATGTGCTTTGCCAGTACTGAAGCAATATTGTTGTTTCCAAATACTGCCTTTACATAATCCTTATTCTCTATATTCTGGAATATTGCAAGTGAAACGCCATTATTTGCAAGCATGTTTCCTGTAGCTATATTGCCACACCTTTTGCGTATATTCCTTCTCAGTTTCCTGAAGAACTGCTCCATTCCATTGTTTGTCCTTGGTATGCTATGTTCATTATTATTGGCAAATAACATTGTTTCCCTGTTCCTGTACCTTGATATTACAAGCTTTATTGCTTTCATTAAATATCCAGGAATATCCGCATGTGTGTATACTTTCAGTTCATCCATAATGTTATTGCACTGTTCATGTGCAGCAATATCATCCTTTAAATCATCGGATAGATTTCCATGGTCAGGCACATTGAAGGCTTTCCTCAATTTATTGAATATTGCATTGATATTTGACAATTTATCTGCATTCTCTTTAATTTTACCATTGCCCGTAATTTTCTGCAATAATTGCATAATATTATTGATATAATTTAATGATTCTTTCGACTTAACATTTGCATATAGTTTTAGCAATCTATTCTCTGCTTCCCTGCATGCATTATAGAAATTCAAATGCCTTAATGTGAATGGAAAGCCATACCCTGATGATTTTATTAATAGCAATCCCTCAAGTATATGCCTTATTCCCATTATTTCCATATTATTTATGTCACTGCAATAGCCATTTTCAATATCATATAATGTTTTCTGGCTATACTCTGGCATTTCCCTCAGAATAGCCTTTAATGGCGATTTTATCCCTATCCTGCTAATAGCTATTCCCAGTTCTGTGTGCAGTATTTCCATTAAATCCTTTCCTATATCCCTTAAGAAATGCATCAGGCATATTCTTACAGGCATTCCTGGAAATGCATCCTTCAATGCTTCCAGTATTCCAGACCTCATGTCCGATATTGATCCTGAAGGTGTTCCAAACCTTTCCCTAATATTAACAAGCACATTCCTGATATTGCCATATGATTCCGGGAATATATGCTGTGCATCTATAACAAATCCTGTAATGGCATCCTTTGCTGCAACTATAATATTATATTCAGAATCTGCTGTGCCATCTATCTGGAGTATGTACGATTCCATGAATTCTTTTATTTTTGCTATATTCCCATAATGGTTTATTCTGAATGCTTCAATAATACTATTGCCTGCCCTTCCCGCATGCCTTTCGGATATTCCTGCATATGATGATATCTCCGAACATGATCTCCCATATACGAACCTATCCCTGGCTGCCTTTAATATTACATCATTTGCATATGTGCATTTATTCCTTATTATATCTTCCAGTTTATCTGACTTATATACAATGCCATCATTCTTGCATACCTTTAGCCTGTGCACAGCAATGAAATCCCCTTCAATGGATTTTGCAGTTCTCCTGTATGGCCTGTAAAACCTTAACTTATTGCCACATAAAGGGCATTTATTAAGAACAGTGCTGAATGCAATTTTAATCATTTTAGCTTCAAATATATTTTATCCAGCTTCAGATCATTCTCTATAATTATTTTAGTTATTGGCCATGCATCGTATTCTATCCCTATCTTCTTCAATATTTCATCAATCTCTTCCTGTGATATTCCGTGCTTTAACAGCCTCTCCACATATGGCAATATATCTGAAGCCTTTAACTCATTCTTTGCCTTAGGGTCCTTTCCAAGGTATCCTATGTACTTCTGCACAACCTTCCCATTAACCCTCTTCTCCTCTATCAGTTCATAATATTCTTTTCCATTTCTCCTAACCTTATGTGGCACTAATGTCATATGTGGTAATTACCACATACAATATAAACCTTTCGAAATCATGTATTTTCAATGAAAATTATACAAAATTCACAAATTATTCAACACTCAATGGCTGCCATAGCTAAAATGCTATGGCAATTATATACCGTTGGATAAATAATATCAACACCTTCTGATATTGTTAGGAATCATATAATCTCCAGTGATTTCTAAAACTTATGTTAAGAATTATTTACTTTCAACTGTTATTGCTGATAAATAGCTATTTTTACAATACCCTGCGGTTAAACATATATCCTGGATATTATTGCATATGGATATTTTATCTATTAAGAAGCATGCATGTCCCGTGATGCTTTTGCCAGAGCCATTACATTATCACTGTATGGATTATCACTCAAATTATTCTCAAGGATCATATTAATACCGGTATCTATGAGTTTGATCTGTTCCACTTAATTTAGGACGGTTATAATTGAGAATATATAAAAATATTATAATATCCCAAAAGTGTGCTATATTCGCGATTATTGGCAGATATACGAAGATAGGGATTAACCA
>JAKBQO010000011.1:0-11360 GCA_021835185.1 Thermoplasmata archaeon | reverse complement strand
AAAGAAGATGATAAGGTTCGCCTATGGAGATACAGCAAAATAAATGATTTTATTAATCTAACCATATCATCATAAGTGTCCAAATTTAGAGGGGACACACCAAGTTTAACTATTTTTATCATGGTTAACCCTTTTCTCTTAAAATGCATTCTATGCCTTGCAAATACAGATTGTATACTCTCTTTTCCAAATACAGCTCTTATGTATTCAGGATTCTCCATATTCTGGAACAATGCAAGGGAAACACCTGTCTGTGCTAGAATATTCCCTGTTGATGTATTGCCATTCCTCTTCCTTAGATTCCTTCTGAGTTTCCTGAAGAACTGCTCCATTCCATTGTTAGTACGTGGTATTGTATTGTCTGCATTGTTTGCAAATAGCATTTCCTCCCTTTCATGGTATTTTTCAATGATGTATTTTGCTGCTTTGAATATATGTTCAGGTATGTTTGCATGGATGAATATATCCATTTCACACTACAAAAAGAGGTAATCCATTAATAAGGTATGCTCTGTATCTATCAACTATACCTGCAATAAAGTATAATCCAGTAATCAAACGATATTGCACAAGGAAGAAGAATGATGGAATGAAAGGAAATAAGCTATTAATTGCATCTTCCAACAAATTGTTGAATATCATATACTCTGTATTGAAGAATAATAAGGATTTTAAAGATCCTTTAAATAAAATAAATTAAAAATAATTAAAGGAAATGCGTAATTTTGAATATTAATAGCGTAAACTATAGTAGTTATCAATATTTATGTGTCAAAAGTTAAATTAACATAGTATACTGATATTCAATGCAACGAAAAGGAGAAAAGGCAGTGTGAGCGCAAACCAAAGAATCATTACACCTTCCAACAATGTTTTAACCACCCTTAAGATCCCCAGATTTTCATAAATCCCATCATTTCTTTCTCTAATCTAACTCCACAAGTCCTTCGTCCACGGTTACGAAGTCGCTCTTCAGCCTTGATAATGAAAAATCAGGAAAAGATATAAAACATGTTATGTGATACATTAGACTTCAGAGAAATTCTTTCATTCGACCATTTCATGCTTCTTATCCTTCCGGGATCCAAGAGATGATGGCCGTGCGTATATTCATTTGCTGCTGAATACTTTCCTTTTTTGATATAAGCATCTCTTTTAGCAGTTTTATTTCATTGGGGTTATCTCGTATCCCTAATAGACCAGAAAGCATTTCCATGATCTGGGTTGGTTCAGGCATTCTGATCTCTCTCTGTTCGCTGTAGACCGAGACATCGGCGATTATGCCCATATTCAGCATTGTTGAATAAATGTCTGTAAAAGTTAGCATGACAGGCAGGGGATCAGAAGGGTGAAATACTGGCCATATGTCCTTCAGGAATCCAAATATATGATCTACATGGACAACCAGTATGCATTTCTTGCTTGCGGAACGCTCCATTGCATGTATAAATTCAACAGGATCATCGGCGAATTGAATTACAAAAGATGCAAACGTGACTTCAGCGCGTACCGTTTCTTTTGTAGGCCAAGAATCTGGAACTACTTTTATGCTTGGCATAACACCTGCTTTCTCCGCGTTTGAAAGGAGCCACTTGCGCATTTCTCCGCTTGGCTCTATAGCTGTCACAGAGCATCCCGATTGTGCAAGCGGTATTGCAAATCTGCCGGTACCACTTCCTATGTCTATTATGGAACGATCGGGACCAAGGTTTTGCAGAATTTTTTGATACAATGGAGATGTCCTTGGATCAATGGATTGTGATAACTTATTCAGATTGTCGGCCATTATTTTCATAACAGCCGGAGTCAGCATTCTGGATCCGAGCTTTTCTGCATTCATATCATAACCACCGAAAGAATTTACTATTCCTTTGAGTTTTTTTTCCACCTCGTCCAGAAAAGCCTCCACATCATTTGAACTGTTCGGACTGAGTATATGGAATATCTCGCCGGGCAACTGAACTGATATCTCAGAATGATCGCTTGCCTTTTTCACTATGAGGTGGCATGGGAGAACCGATTCCAACCTGGCATCTATCGCAAGCGCTCTACTGGCAAATCCTGCATTACAGATATCATATGTCCTGAGTTCTGTGTAGTCTAATCCTTTGCTTTTCAGGATTTCGCTGGTTTTTATCTCTGCCAGAACGGCAAAACCATTCTTTTTCACCACGGCTGGTACATCAGAACACGCCTCCTCAAATGTCAGCTTGGAATCTATCCTGTATTCTATTGCCATATTATTGTCCCGACGTAATCTCGTTTTTCATGCTCTTGTACTCTTCCATGCTGATTTCACCCTTCGCATAACGGATATTCAGGATACCCATCGCTGTCATAATGCTGTCGTCCGATTTGCTGCCCATGTTTCCATGGTCATGCATGTTGTGCTCGCCACTTCCTTTTTCTGAATGATTCATACATCCGCAAGACATGCTCTAACAATTACGGGGTGATACTTAATACTTATGTTTGCACCTATACCGGACATTGAGTGTCTGCCCCATTACGATGTAGATACAGAAAATTGCTGTACTTTTAGATATTTTTCTATACACCCCAATTGTTATCTGAGCTATTGTATTGTAAATCCAGTATTTATACCGATAATTAACATGGAAAATTCTATGCTCTTGCAGATTTTATTGACTCAAAAAGTTTATCTGTATATGGATTGTCTTTTATTCTGCTGTTTATTATCATATCAGTGCCCTTTTCAACAAGCTGTATAATCTTTTTATGTGTCATTCCATTATTCCCGTATGGCATAATGTGCTTTGCCAGTACTGAAGCAATATTGTTGTTTCCAAATACTGCCTTTACATAATCCTTATTCTCTATTGGTGTGTCCCCTCTAAATTTGGACACTTATGATGATATGGTTAGATTAATAAAATCATTTATTTTGCTGTATCTCCATAGGCGAACCTTATCATCATATTTTTACAGTATATCCGTGTGATTTTTACTGGGTTACTAGGTAAATTATGTTCTGGGAATGGTTAATCCCTATCTTCGTATATCTGCCAATAATCGCGAATATAGCACACTTTTGGGATATTATAATATTTTTATATATTCTCAATTATAACCGTCCTAAATTAAGTGGAATAGATCATACTCCCTCCTTTTATTATCAATATCCGGTGATACAAGCCTCAATTCCAATCCATTCCTGAACCCTACAATCTTAGAGTTGAACGTTTCCTCTTTTATTACAGTATAATCGGCATTCTTCCTGAGCCTTGAAACAAAGTTAATATTATTCTCCTTTAATTCCTTAAGCCTGTCATAGCTATAGTACCCTAAATCAAATGTTAAAACAGTATTGCCAGACATGTATTCGTTTATATGCCATAACAGATCATCAAATACTTTGGAATCATTTACATTTGCAGGTGTTATTATTGCCTTCAATGGCAATGCATAGTGATTTGTTTTAGCTGCAATATGGATCTTTATCCCATTTCTCCTTTTCTCCCTCTGGTATATGCCGGAACCATTAACCATTGTTTCTATAAATGTAGAATCTATTGCCAGAATACTGTATAGTTTGTCAAGATAATCATGGTATATATCATACCTGTGTGCCTTTATGAATGTGTTTAAAAGGCTGTAGAATACCTTCTCAGATATAGTGTATGGCCTTTTATTGTTGAGCTTTGACAGCTGTGATTTGCTTATTCCATTGTTATATGCTATATCTGTAAGGTCATTCTTTTTAATTATCCCTTTTGCTAATATGGATAGATGTGCTGACAGGTTAAACTTCTTAGAATAGCTGTCTATGCCTATTCCTTCAACCTTTGATTCCCTTGATATTTTATTGCAGTGTTTTTTAAGAATTTTATTGACATGCTTGAACATGATTATAAATTAAGGCTCTTCGCACTTTCGTATGGGTAAATAAAAATGATAGACCGCAGAGAGGCTTCATTTATTGGGTTTTATCGCTCATCATAAAAGACTGGTCTCGCTGGGCATCCGCTAACTCCCACTGACCTTAAAAAACCGGCTTTCCTTGTTATCCCATTGATGGGGACCCACATGAAAGTGGGAAGAACCTAAATTAAATCATAGAATAAATATGATACGGTCATACATAATGGTTAAATACTGGAAACTGGTATGTTATTATTGGAATTGTTTTTGAGATTATTGGTATCATAGCTTTTTTATTGGCAGGTAATGCACCAGAACTATTTCTAGCAAGGGCTATGCAGGGTTTAGCAAGTGGTGCAATATCTGGTCCAGCAGGTGCATTATTATTTCATTATCGTGGAAAAACAGGTGCAATCCTAACATCTTTTTCAACATCATCAGGAATCGCGGTGGGGCCATTACTTGGCGGTTTTATGGCTGAATATTTACCTTTCCCTTTAAAACTGGTATATATTATCTCATTAATAATTACTATAATTCCTTTTATTTTTATTATTCCTGTAATAAATAGATTCAGAATAGATAACAATCATAATGTTTTTAAATTCCATTTTCCAAAACTGGATATGGAAGCAAAGAATTTATTTATATTAAGTGCAGCCACAGCATCTATTGCCTGGTCTATTACCGTATTTTATTTGTCTTTGTCACCGTTTTATATTATAGAGTTATTGAACATTTCAAATATAGCAATAACAGGTTTATTAGTATTTTTGATGTTAGTAATATCTTCAATAATGCAGATTTTATCAATGAAAATTAATATATTTAATTCTTTAACTATTGGGATAATTTCTATTATTATTGGCATTATCCTCATTATTGTATCATTGCCGTTTAAATCTATATTAATTTTTAGTGCAGCAACAATCACGATTGGAATAGGGGGCGGATTTGCCTTTACAGGAGCTACCAGGGGAATCAGGACAATTGCACCTCCATTAAGAATGGGTAATGTTTTATCAAATTATTATATGATACTTTATTTCTGTATGGGATTTTCTGATATTATTCTAGGACTTATAGATAATATGTTAGGATTATTCAATGGGATTTTATATTATGGTTCCAGTTTAATAATTATTTCATTAGTAATTATAATATTTCTATATAGGCATAGAATGAAAATAATTATAGATTAATATCGTTTTATATTAGATTTTTATTATATAAATATTATTGATTTTTATTTCTCACCATTCCTGGATTCTTCTTTGAATCTCTTCAGCAGCTCCGGATCCTTTAAAATTTCTTCCAGGATTTCCTCAATCATTTTATTTTTGAATCCTTCCGGGGCTTTTTCCAGGATGCTCTTGGTCATTCCAGGTATAACAGAGGAGCTTTTCAGTGTGGACACAATATTGTTTTCCTTATCCTTGTATTCCAGGGCCAGCTTCTCATTGAATGGCATAAAGCAATTTGTGCAGTATAATGCAGTTGAAGCGTTTAAATGGTCGCATCTCGGGCATTTCTTAGGCTTTTCCTCTATTATCCGATCCTCATCTACATGTATTCCATAGGCTTTTAGGATCGCATTATCCTGGCCCCTTCCAGACAAATGCACATATATTGCAGTCATCTGGCTACCATGCACCCATCCCATTTGATTCTCACGTGGTGCTTCCGGAACTTTAGAAGCCAGCATTGAGGCCCTGGTATGCCTGAACAGATGCGGATATATCCTTTTCTCTATTCCTGCACGCCTTCTCACATTAATAAATAATCTTCTGATAGCAGTATATTGCAGCTGCTTATGCATGGTAGTACCCTGCAGGCCGGTAAAAAGGTATTCATCCCTGCCATCCTTGGTTTTTAAGTAATCCCTCAGGTAAGCGATTGAATCTCCTATTATCCTTACACTGCGGTTTCCCGTCTTTCCATGCACATGCAATAATGCACCGTATTCATCATAAACAACATCTTTTATCCTCAGGTCCAGTATTTCCCCTATCCTGCACCCTGAATCGTATGGAATGGAGATAATTGCCTTATCCCTGGCATTGTTGCAGTTGTTAATCATTTCATCTATATCTGCCCTGGTAATAAGATCCATCTTCTTGTCATGGCTTGGCTTCCGGCTAACTTTAAGATTTGCCATATAATCGGGTAGTGTGCCAAATTTCCATCTGTAGAACCGTTTCATCACGTTTTCATAATCAATTAAAGTCTGGTCCGTGTATTTTTTCTTGAAGTCCAGGAGCATTGTTATAATTGCCCTCTTGTCCGGGTTAAGGAACTTATCCTGAAGATTGTTGTAAATAATCCTTAGCTTTGTCAAATAGAATAATTCCCTGAAACCTGTTATGCCTGTTATCTTGACTTCATCAACAAAATCTAATATTGCATTCCTGGCTTCTGCGTTTATCTTCCCTAATCTTGTATGCTCTGATTTTATATCCCTTTCTACCCCATATATTGCCATTACTTTGCTATTGATACAGAGGGATTTAACCTTTTAGCAGTAAGCCGCCGACGGGATTCGGTCCCGCGACCTCGTGCTTACCAAGCACGCGCTCTACCAGGCTGAGCTACGACGGCATTAAAGGTTAATGTTTAGTATGTATAAATTATTTTTGAATTTCACCGGATAAGTATTAGTACCATCTTATTGTTTTCACCGGTCTCAAACATGCCGTAGATGCAATTCCATTAATAAACTGTGTTGAAAGCTATCCATAAATAATTTTAATTGCTAATCAATCTGCAATAGAAGCTAGAAAATAAAGTGCATTATTTTATCGATATGAGCGTAATAGCTTTTTCAGGACATGCTTTAACACAATCTCCGCAGGAATGGCATAGTGCCGGGTCAATAACATACGCCTGTTTGCCACCATGTGCCCTGGCTTTCAATTTTCCAACCAGTGACATATTCTTTTTGTCTTCATCCTTCAGAGGTATTAATTCAAAAACATTGTATGGGCAAATAGAAACACATTCGCCCTTTGCTTCGCAACTGTTTCTGTTTATTGACGGTATCACCAATCCGGTTGTTTTGCAGTTTTCATTAATGTTGTTTGCCATTTGCAGCATCCTTTTCCATATCTATGCTACCTGCGTAAATATATATTTCTTTTTGCCTGTTATGATTACATATCGCCCAGAATGATATGCCACACTAAATGCCAGGCCATTTACAATTCGCAAAAAAGTATATGGATAACACATTTTGTTACCCCCCAGCAGGCTTAATAAAGTGTTAAATACTTATTATCAATAATAATTATACATGATTAGCCAGGACATAGAAGCAGACAATATTAAACGCCAATGGATAGATTTCTTCGACCGTTATGACTATAATGATCAGATTAACAAACTCAGAAGCGACTATCCGGATATAAAATCACTATACATTTCATATAACGATTTATCAGGCTATAGCACCGATTTTATTGAAGGGCTGATGAAGGACCCATATTATTATCTTACAATTGGAGAATTTTATATAAAGGAAACATTGGGAATTACATACAATAAGGTCAGGAGGATAAATATCAGATTGGTAAATGTCCCTGAAATTATTGGTATAAAATATGATATACGCAATGTAAGGAGCAGCAATGTAAATTCATATATCTCAATCAACGGAATAATAAGGAAAAATACAGAGGTATTGCCAAGGCTCCAGAATGCAGCATTCAAATGCCCCGCATGTGGCGAACTTACCATAGTCCCGGAAGACATACAGAAACTTTTTGAGCCTACAGCATGCCAGGCATGCGGATGGAACAAGGGAAAGCTAAAGCTTATCCCAGAGGAATCAGAATTTGTTGATACACAGAAACTTGAGATACAGGAAAATCCGGATACAATAGATAGCACTTCACAGCCACAGAGGATTACACTGATAATAGAAGATGACATTACTGGAAAGATATACCCCGGTGACAGGGTAACCGTATATGGAATACTGAAGGCAGATGAAAAACATATTGGAAATACAATGCTGACTGAATATAATATATATTTAAATGTAAATAATTTCAAGAAAGAAACCAGAGATTTTGAAGAAATTAAAATTAACGATGAGGACGAAAAAAAGATAAAGGAACTGGCAAGGGAGCCAAACATCATAGACCGGCTGGCAAAATCTATAGCACCATCAATATACGGTTTAGACGTTATTAAAAAATCACTTGTATTACAGCTTTTTGGTGGCGTCAGGAAGGTAATGAAAGATGGAACTCATATAAGGGGGGATATACATATACTCATGATAGGAGACCCGGGTACCGCCAAATCACAGCTTTTAAGGTATATGACTTTCATCTCACCGAGAAGTGTATTTGCTTTCGGGAAAGGTTCAAGTGCAGCAGGATTGACAGCAGCTGCAGTAAGGGATGATTTTGGTGAGGGCAGATGGACGCTTGAGGCAGGTGCCCTTGTTCTTGCAGATAACGGTTTCGCGGCAATAGACGAACTTGACAAAATGGATAAAAACGATACTGCATCTATGCATGAAGCCATGGAGCAGCAATCTGTTACCATATCAAAGGCAGGCATAATGGCTACCCTTAAATCAAGATGCTCTATACTTGCGGCTGCCAATCCCAGATTTGGAAGGTATGACCCCATGAAAACCATAGCTGAACAGACAGAATTCCCACCACCCTTGCTTTCCAGGTTTGATATAATTTTTAAATTAATCGATACGCCTAACAGGGAAATAGATGACAAACTGGCAGAACATGTACTTAAAACTAACCGGCTCGGAGAGATATACAGGAGTCTGGAAAACAACAATCTTGAGATCGATATACCTGATGAGGAGAATTTCATAGCAGAACTGGACAAAGACCTGATAAGAAAATATGTGTCATATGCCAAAAATAGAGTGTTCCCAAGGTTGAGTGATGAAGCCATAAGCATATTGAAGGAAGAGTATGTAAAAACCCGTGCAAGTGGCATAGACTCTGTGCCCATCACCGCAAGGCAGCTTGAATCAACAATAAGGCTTGCAGAGGCAGCGGCAAAGGCAAGGCTCTCACCTATTATCACCGTTGAAGATGCACTGCTTGCCAAGGGAGTTGTTGATTACTACCTTAAGGAAGTATCGGCTATGAACGGTCAGGTGGATATTGATATACTTAACACAGGAATAAGTACAAAACAGAGGACCGAACTTGAAGTAATTCTGTCCGTGATTAAGGAAGCTAAAGAAAACAGTGGGGATCAGAAAAAGGCACCGGAAATTGAAACAGTAATAGAGATGTTAAAGCAAAAAGGAATCAGCAGGGAACGGGCTGAAACAGACCTGGCAAGGCTAAAAAGTGATGGGTTTATCTATGAGCCTTCAAATAAAAGGGTAGATGTGATCTGAGTGAATAATATAAATATGAAAATACTCAATATAAACGGGGAGGTCATGCTGGCCGCCGCTGATAGTGAGCTTATCAATAAAGACCTACGGGAGGGAAAGCTTCATCTGAAAATTAAGCCGGAGTTTTATGGAGAAATGAAAGTATCAGAGGAGACATTTCTTTCCTCCCTTGATATATGCACCATAGCAAACCTTGTAGGTGAACATGTGGTAAATGCAGCTATTGATGCAAATTATATTGAAAAGGATAACATAATAAAAATTGCCGGGGTTCCACATGCACAGCTTGCAAAAATTGTGTAATGCTATTGTGCACAGGGCTCCTGAATATAATGGTAAAGGATATATATAGTTAAATAATAGGGAATAACTTACACTTAACAGGATGGTAATATGGCTGATAACAAAAAAGATAATGAAAATTTTCAGTATATTGTTCGAATTGCGAATAAGGATATAAGAGGAGAGAGAAGGATGGACCTTGGTCTGGCCGATATTAACGGTGTAGGCGAAAGGCTTGCAAATATTCTTATTAAGAAACTTAATCTGGATCGTAACAGGCAGATAGGAGACCTGTCTGAGGATGAGGTTCTCGAAATCCGGAAATATGTTGAAAGCAAGGAATATGAAGGAATGCCTGTATGGCTTTTAAATCACAGGAAAGATGTAGCAACCGGGAAGAATTTTAACCTTTTATCCAACGATCTTATTCTTAAGATTAATGATGATATAAACCTGATGAAAAAAATGAGGTCATATCGCGGGCTCAGGCACGAGCAGGGGCACAAGGTAAGGGGCCAGAGGACACGTTCGAATGGCAGGCATGGATTATCAATGGGTGTTATCAGAAAAAGGCAGGAACAGAAAAAATAAGGTGATATAATGGGAGATCAAAAATTTCAGAGAAAAAGATATTCAACCCCAAGGCATCCCTGGGAAAAAGAGAGAATAGACAGTGAAAGGCAGGTTGTAGCAAAATATGGATTAAAAAATAAAAGAGAATTATGGAAGGCTGAAGCTATATTATCTTCCTACAGGGCTCAGGCAAGAACTCTTCAGGCAAAGGTCAGGTATAACGATCCTATTGCTGAGAAGCAGTTCCAGCTTTTACTGAAAAAGCTGGATAAGTTAAGCCTTTTAAGTGAGGGCGCAACGCTTGATGATATACTTGCGTTAAACATAGAAAATATTCTGGATAGAAGGCTTCAAACACTGGTATACCAGTTAAACATGGCTACAACCATGAAGCAGGCCAGGCAACTTATTACCCACGGGCATATTAAGGTGGGAGACCATATTGTAACAATACCCAGCATTGCAGTTTTGAAAGGTCAGGAAGACAGTATTACATACAGTGAAAAATCACCCTTTTCAGACGATAAGCATCCCATAAGGCTTATACTGGCTGGAATACAGGAAAAGGAAGACAAGGAAGAACCGGAAAAAGCAAGCAAAGGTGAAGCTCAATGAATAAAATTGGAATTGCACATATATACGCATCCCAGAATAATACTATAATACTGATAACGGATCAGACCGGATCAGAAACAATAGCAAAATCCACCGGAGGCATGGTGGTAAAGAACGATAGAGAAGAATCAAGCCCATATGCGGCAATGAAAGCATCAGATATCATTACAGAGAAACTCAGGGAAAAGGAAATTACAGATTTGATTATAAGGGTCAGGGCTCCTGGTGGAAGCAGATCAAGAATACCGGGTCCAGGCGCACAATCAGCTATAAGGACACTTTCCAGGGCAGGATTCAAGATTTTGAGAATTGAGGAAGTAACGCCCACACCACACGATGGAACCAAGAAGAAAGGCGGTAAGAGAGGAAGGAGAGTTTAAGCATGATGAAAATTCTGGAACTAAAGGATAATTTTATACGTTTTTCCATTGATGGGATTACACCTGCAATTGCTAATTCTATACGCCGTACATTAATAAATGACATCCCGAAATTAGCTATTGAAAACGTTATCTACCATCATGGAGAGATAAGGGACGCAGACGGAAACGTATATGATTCCTCACTTCCATTATTTGATGAAATACTGGCATCAAGAATCGGACTTATTCCATTAAAGACAGAC
>JAKBQO010000154.1:2439-4166 GCA_021835185.1 Thermoplasmata archaeon | reverse complement strand
GGAGGGACGGCACAATATGAAAAATAAAAATATATCATCTTATATAATGGCTATAATACTTGCTCTGGTATTCATTTATCCACTATACATTCTGATACTTATTGCCTTTGAACCGATAAGCCTCACATTTGATAGAGTACATCCATATCAGTTGCCATTTGTATTCACCTTGGCCAATATTGAATCGGCTTTAAAGAATTTATCCTTAATACGCCCTGTTATAAGAAGCGTTATCGTTGCATTTACTGTGGGGTTTCTCGCTCTTGTGCTGGCAACACCTGCAGGTTACGGATTAAATAAACTTGCTGCAAGATTTTCAAATAGGATAATTATGTTGTTATTCGTTGTTAATATGATGCCGGCGATAGTTATAGCAATACCAATTTCAGTTTATTTCATCAGAATAGGCCTTTACAATAATATATTTGGAATTGCATTAGCGCAGGAACTTGTAGTTTTACCTATTTCCGTTTTTATAATGCTAGGCGGGTTCAGGGCATTGCCACGGGATCTAGAGAATCAGGCATTTATAGACGGTGCGTCAATGTTCTCCTCTTTCAAGAATGTTATTATGCCATTAATACGCGTACCGTTGCTAATTTCATTTTTACTGGCGTGGATGACTTCATGGGATGAATTTACATATGCAGTTATAATCTCACCATTGAACCCCACATTCCCGGTGAGCCTTTATAATTATGTGAGCAGAGGAGAGCCCTTTATAGCATCAAGTTTCGCTTTATTAGTGACAATACCTGTTATTGCCATAGTGGTTATATTACAGAAATATTTGAAAGGGGAATACCTGACTGGAGGAATGAAAGCATGAGTTATAAAATGGAATTGATAGACCTGGAAAAATCGTATTCGAATGTTAGAGTTTTAAACAAACTCAATTTAAAAGTTGAAAGTGGAGAATTTCTTGTTGTTCTCGGGCCATCTGGAGAGGGAAAATCAACGTTATTACGGACTATTGTGGGTATAGAGCCACCTGATGGCGGCAAAATTATCGTCAACGGTGAAGACGTTACGTACAAGCCCCCTAATAAACGAAATATCTCCATGGTTTTCCAGAATTATGCCCTATATCCAAATATGACAACATATGAGAATATAGCATTTCCTTTAAAAATGGCGAGAATCAAGAAAGCTGAAATCGATACTAAAGTAAGAAGTGTCGCGAAGTTATTAAAAATAGAAGAACAGTTACAAATGAATGTGACCAGATTAAGTGGTGGCCAGCAGCAGAGGGTGGCTATAGCGAGGGCGTTGGTGAGAGATCCTGCATTATTCCTTCTGGACGAACCCTTAAGCAATCTTGACGCTAGGGTTAGATACACTTCAAGGCAGGAATTAAAAAGGCTTCAAAAGGAACTTAACCACACATTTGTTTATGTAACCCATGACCAAATAGAAGCATCCAATCTAGCTGATAGAGTTGCAGTACTGCACAAAGGCATTATAGAGCAGGTGGGTACATATGAAGAATTATATGAAAGACCGGCGACACAGTGGATTGGTGATTTTATTGGTGCATATCCAATGAATTTCATACCAGGAGAAACCATTGGTTATCCAGATAAGGTTATAGGCTTTAGATCAAGATGGGTAAAAAGTGGAGACGATATTACCGCAAAAGTAAATCTGGTAGAGAATTCGGAAGGCTATTATTTTGTGCATTGCCGTATGGGCACAACTGATATAGTAATCAGAACAGATAAAAAATA
>JAKBQO010000154.1:0-2429 GCA_021835185.1 Thermoplasmata archaeon | reverse complement strand
TTAATGATGACATATCCTTTGGTTTAGAAAGGTTCAATATATACGATAATGGAGTTTTGGAGGAAGCAAAATATTCTAAAGACGCAAGTAGTTCAGAGGTATTCGATAACCAGAACTAAAATTTATCATCCAGAATACTCAAAAATGCACCCACTGTCCATGCCTGAGGTGAACAGGGTTTATTAATCAAATTATCTGGATTAATAATATTATCGTCAATATCAACGGAATAATACTCGTATGGATTTTTTAATGTTATTATGGCATCAATCAAATGTGATCTCAATAGATCCGCTTCCTTAGTAAAACCAGACGACTTCAACCCCTTAAGTATCATCCAATTATCATTAGGCCAAATACTCCCTGATTGATACTGGCATGGATTAAATTTGCTACTATGTGATGATAATGTCCTTATGCCATATGGTGTCATCATATCATCCTCAAATATTCTTTTTACTATACTTTCTTTTTTAACTCTTTCCAGCAATCCCGTAAACAGAAGATGCCCTGCATTTGAAGTGATTAATTGGATACGTTCTTTTTTCCCATCGTTTATGGATATTGCTGGTGAATAGTAATTCTCCTCGCCCATCCAAAAATATTTATCTAGATTTTTCTTTAAAAAGTGTAATTTATCCTCTATCTGATTATAAAACAGATTTTCTGGGAATAATTTATTGTATTTTTCTAATGCCTCATACATATATCCCTGGATTTCAATTAGTGCTATATCTCCTGATAAACCATTATAAACTTCCCAGGCACCATCCATCCATCCCTGTGAAGCTAATTTTCCCTGAGTTTCAGTTATATTATACGTTAAAAATTCATTTTTTTCTGATTTATTAAGTAACCATTTTATTGCATTTTCCAATGAAACTTTAATTAAGTTTAGGAATTCAATATCATTGTATTCCGTTAAATAAAATTCACATGCTATAATAAATAATAAAGTACTATCTATTGAATAATACATAGGAATTCCTGATTTAACCCATTCTTCCTTATTTGCATTATTTTTAAAAGAATTTTTTTCTGCGATCTCATGAAGGATTTTACCTGGCTCCTCACCAGTATTGTTATTATATTGAGTTCCCTGTTTTTTAGATAAGGCGATTAGTGTATTTTTAAGTATTTGCGGATATAGATAAGACAATTCCATGGATGATATTAGGGAATCCCTTCCAAAAAGTTCCATAAATCTGGGAAAACCAGCGTAGAGAAAACCATCCTTTGATTTTAATGTCTCTATATCATTTATAAGAGAATCTCTTACATATTCAAAATTATCAGTCATATATAGCCATATAAAATTCATATTTAACATTTGCAAATACCAGAAAAAATACAGATTGCCAGCAAATAATAAAATTCCGACCTGCATGGAAGTCGGAATAACCAATATTCAATTTTTCTGAGATTTAACAGATTCAGCCTTTTCTATCTTTTCCGGGTTGAATGAAAATCTTCCATTGTTATATACATATGCATACATTATCATAAGCAGCAGGAATATTATTCCACCTATGATGCTAAGCCAGAAGTTTGCTATTTGCATTGAATTTGTGGAGGCGAATACTGTAATGGGGAATGCACCTCCAGCAATTCTGGTAATAGGCAATTCAAGGAATAGTACTGCTATTACCATGGCAAGAAACCAGAAAGGTTTATACGATGCAAACTGTGTTGTGGGCTTATACATATATAACAAGGGCACTGCCAGAGTTATTATCACCGGTAAAATCATGTAGTCACCAATGAATTTTGCACCCGCTAAGGTGGCGACGACATTCCAGGCATTCACGCTCAGGAACAGTCCAAATATTATGGTAAGCAGTGGAACATAGCTTGTCCGTTTTGCTGTTCTATAGAATACCTGTGACATTCCAAAAGCTATGAACAGTGTGCCAAACAGGAATTCCCAGTAAACCGCTGAATATACAGGTGCTGTCAGCAATGCCCAGTAGTCAATATATGACTTTGAAAGGTTGGCAAGGTTAATATGTAGCAGGGGTGGAAGTGAGGGGATTGCGGTAGACACACTGTTGCCCACTAATAATGCCGCAATTGCCGTAACAAAACCTATTACCATGAGGAACGTAGCTCCTGAGTAAAACATCATGAGTGGTTTGCTGTCAACCTTCTTCCAGATAAATTCCGCATATATTATAGCGACATTTCTCAGTATGAGCAAAACCACAAAAGTTCCGATAACCGGAATAAATAGATATGAGGCTATTGGTATTATCCCAGAATATATAAGTTCAAGCTCCACTACAAAGAAGACTATCATTGTTCCTGTAATCTCCCATATGGGAACTATATGTTTCAATACTACAGTTTTATGCTTCTCATAGTTGCTGAATATGGGAAATATGGCTATGAATTCAGAAAACAGGAACGCAACCATTGCCGCAATGACTATC
>JAKBQO010000153.1 GCA_021835185.1 Thermoplasmata archaeon | reverse complement strand
TGCGCTGTTATCTCCCAGAAAATACTGAACCGGCAGGGATTGCAAACCTATTCTTGCATTGCCATCTATAATTGAATTCAATTCTTTGGATGAGAATCCTAAATTGTCAAAATAAAGAACATCCCCTTCAAGATATTTTATTGCATCAGAACCAACGTTGTTTTCAAGTATTTTCAATGCAAGCCTGTTTCCAAGTGCTTTATTCTCATCTGTTGTCAGATCAATAATATTTTTATCCGGATCTATTCCATTGCTTTCAAGAAATTTTTTAACTTCATCTGGATGCCCGGTAAGGCCATCAAAGAAAGGGTCTATTGAATATGTAATTGCATCGGAAATTGTGCCCTCAAGATTGAGTGTATGATGGGTTTTATATGAATTATATTCATTGTAAAGATCTTTATTCAGGCCAGAAAGCCCGCCTATATCCTGTTTGTCTGCCATTACGCCGGACATAAAAAATGGGAATAAGTCCCGGTTGTTTTCATCAAGTGCAAGTGCAAATATGTATGCCATTGTAGCCCCACAGGCATCCCTTGTGCCATTGATGCCAAAATCCCGGGCATTTATATTTATGCCGGATGTTTCCGTTTTATTGTAAAAATGGTGGTCCAGAATTATAAAATTTGAATGGTCTGCTATAGCTGGAATCTGGGAGGAACCGGCATCAACAATGATATTTAACGAGTCTGCTTCTTCCTCATACAGTGACCTGAAACCTTCATTGTCAAGGTTTTTTATATATGATAAATGGTACTTTATATCCAGGCGCTCCAGCGCTTTAAGAAGTATTATTGATGAACCGACACCATCACCGTCATAATGTGCGAGTACACGGACATACTTTTCTTCCTTAAGTTTTTCACCTGCCTGGTGTAAAATATTAAAGAGAGAGTCCCCTAAAATGTCATAAATCATAGGGCTCTTTTCAGGGACCAGTCTGCGGGCAATCTGCCTGTACGCTTGTAATATCTCATAAGGCGTAAAATTTTGGACATTATAAGCTGGCTTCCCCTTTTATTGCTTATATCTTTCTTATTCAGAGCCAGATGCTGTGAAACATTCTTGTATCTTTTCAGAAGAAAAGCCAGGTCTTCAGGTATCTCATCCTTAATGCCGTTTTCTTCAAGTATTTTTCCCATTTTCTGATGAAGAACAGGCCTGACACCCGGTACAGCATACTGATCCCTGAGTTTAATGCCTATCATAGAATTTGATAAGCCATCCTTTCTGAATTTTAATATTTCTTCCTTTATTTCATCATCATTCTGCATCCATGAGGGCTTCTCAGCCAGTACGAGTCTCGTGGATCTTGATTTTCCTCTCTTTCTTGTGTGCATTCGTGCCATTGAAATCCATATGGTATTATTACTATAAATTTATTCTTTTTGTTTTTTCTATCTTCATATATTTTATTTTTTATCTCCTATGCCATTCCTTGATAATATCCTGCGTTTATATTTTTGTAAGGTGTATACAGGAAATGCTATGGCAGGAAGTTTATGCAGTAGATAAAATAAATACTGAACTGATCCAGATATTTCTCATTATACTATTACGGGTTTTAAATCAAAATAAAAATATGAGAAATGTGGTTACATTTAAATAAAATCCAGAAAATTCTTGAATGAACTAAATTATCTTCTTACAGCTTCCTTAATTCTGTTATATTCATTTTCATCCAGATCAATATTCATGCATTCTACCAGTTCATTAATATGTGAAATACTGGATGCTTTAGGTATAGGTATAGATTTTTTCTTCAGGTATCCGAGGGTACACTGTATACTGGACATGCCAAGTGATTTTGCAACATGGTTTATTTTACTGCTTATGCGGCCCTGGTTCAGTGGGGAATAGCCTATTATTTTAATGTTATTTTTCTCGCAGAACGGGATTAAATCATCTTCTATATAATAATTCTCCAGATTATATTCTACCTCGTTTGCAATTATTTTTCCATGTTTGAGCTGGTCTATTGCTTCTGTTAGGTTGGCTATATCAAAATTGCTAACTCCAATATTTCTTATTAAATGACTGTCCAGCAATTCGCCCATAGCATCCAGTGTTTCCTTAACAGGAATCTTTGGGTTTGGCCAGTGTATAAGATAAAGATCAATATAATCTGTATCCAATCTTTTTAATGACTCTTTTGCAGAATTTATAACATCCTTATAATGCAGATTAACAGGCCACACCTTTGATATTATAAACAAATATTCCCTTTCAAAATCCTTTATTGCTTTTCCTACCAGTTCCTCAGAATGCCCATGTCCGTAATACTCTGCAGTGTCAATAAGATTTATCCCATTTGTTATTGCGTATTTTATAGCCTCTACTTCTTTAGCGTCATTTTTATAATCCGGTGAATTCTTGCCTCCCATCCCATATGTTCCCAGACCAATGCTAGAAACCTCCTTGTTTCCAAGTTTAACCATATTTATCCCCATTTAATTAATTCTATTACAGTAATAAGTGTTTTTAAGTAGACGTATTGTCAAACCAGGAATAACATTTCCTATGCCTGAACTCGAAGCGTGTAATATTCCATCTTAATAGAATAACATGAAATACTCCGGAATTATCCGAGCAACGAAGTAAACCGTTCATACTGGGATATTATTTCCATGCCAACAGACCATATGGTAAGTTCTTCACGGAATATTTTATATGAGGGGAAATTTCCATAGAGGTCTGATATGAAATCACCCTGGGAGAATCCACCTATTACAACATTTAAATCATTATCGTTGATTATTCCTGATAATGGAGATTCTTTGCCATCAGGTGAAAGTACGACTGTTTTGCCATCGAGGTTTTTTAGAAATGGTATGATCTTCCCCTCTTCCATAGAAAGCAATTCATTGCCATTATACTCGATAGACCGTTTTTTGAAAAGGTCCTCCATCAAGCCCTGAAATCTATTGTATGATCGCGGCAATTTTGTTTGATTATTGATATGTATTATGAAATTATCCCTTGTATGGACGTAAACATCCAGCATATTATTTTTATTTAATATGGATTCCATAGCCATTTCCAGAAATATGTATATTATATCGGGCCTGCCTCTCCTGTTGGATTCGCCTGGATAAAATTTTTCTATTGTGGTATGCATATAATTTGAATCTAGAAGCATTTCAGCTGGATTCTTATGGTTTTTTTCTGCAATGTTCCTTATTGATCTGTCCTTTGCCATTTTTTCCGGAACTGTCTGGAGTTCCGCATCCGCTATGATTAACCTGAGCATATATAATAAATGCTAATTCAGGATTTACTATTTTCTATGAGTTTGATTCTTTTTTCGGTGGAAGGGTGGTCCAGGCTCAAAGATCTCATTACATTTTCCGGGATTTTGTCTGTTTCTGCTATTCTTCTTAAGCCGTTAATGAGGTAATCCTTATTCACATATTTTACGGCGTTAAGGTCTGCTTCAGTTTCATTGTGCCGTTTTATGGCAGGAGAAACAAGAAAGATAAATAAAAATAATATAATGATAAATACAGGAGTTAAATAAAATAACAGTGCATTTGTGGAGGTAATTGCCAGTGAAATCAGGTTCAGCATTATGATGAATACAACAAAATTAACCATTGTTGTTTTACGGTTATGCCCCAGTTTTATGTGCGAAAGTTCATGGGCCAAGACCCCAACAATCTCGTCATGGTTTAGTATAGACATCAAATAACTGGTTATAAAAACATAGGATTCCCTTTTATTTATCTCAAAGGCATTGGCTATTCTCCCATTTGTATTGATTACGTAAATTTCCGGCTCTTTTATACCCATCTGGGTTGATAGATCCGCTGCTTCATTGTTTAAATAAATGTCCTGGAGTTTTTCTGATTTCCTGACAAGAATGTTTACCATAGGATTATTGGCAGAGATAGACCATATGAATATTATAAATGCATTCAATATAACGAGATATGAATAGGTATCTACGATTTTTATATATCCCTGTGCAATCAACATTGCAAGGAAAAATATGGAAAGATATGTTACATATCTCCAGCTCAGGTCATCTGTAATATACTGAAATATGTTTTCATCAGATTCCTGGTCGCGCATTGCATCCTTGAAATGCATGAACAGAAGGCTGTTTATGATAATTATGCTAACCATGACAAGTATGGTATATACTGTGAATGGAATTTCAGAGAGAATTATGTAAACAAAGAATATAATAATTAAGG
>JAKBQO010000152.1 GCA_021835185.1 Thermoplasmata archaeon | reverse complement strand
AAATATCTCAGCAGGGATAAGTGCCTATCTTGTATTTACATCACTTGTATCCTTATCTTCACTGATTTTTATCTTTATGTACCATATGAAATCTAAAAGTAATGAAACCATGAAAGAAAATGGCAAAGGAACTAGAAAATATCAAATTATTAAATAACAAATTAGCAATACTGATAAGGATCCGTGGGGTAGTTAGGATATCCTGCTGGCCTTCGAAGCCGATGACCCGGGTTCAAATCCCGGCGGGTCCGTATATTTTCACAGGTAAAAAATGATACATAATTCTCTTTAAAAAGGAGATCTATTTAACACAGATGAAAACTAAAATATTATGTCTATACTTGATAATTTATGATAAATATTTAAAAATTAATATTATTTAGAACGTTTTAAAAATTACACCACGGACAAGTTCTGAAAATATTTAATTAATTTATTATTTATTGAATAAATGTATATTTCATCCCGAGAATTCCCACACATCCTAAACTCAGTGGGTTTCTTTCTTGTGGATTGAATTGTAATAATATAACCCATTCTTTTAGAGTTAGTCAAATAATTAACTATGTTTACCTGAATCCACAATCTTCCAGAAAGGTATTATGTGCGAACACAGAAATATACCTATTAACCGACAACTAGAAACATAAGAAATCCGGTGGATTATGGCGTCAAGAAACTGGTATTAAAATAATTAATTATCTATGAAAGTAATTTCCTACAAAATTATTTATAATCAATGAAAATCAGATTCAATGTCTCCCTTCATCAACCGTTCCCCAGGATTTACGGTGGTCAGGTTTCCGGAACTTATTAAAGCCACAGTGGTTTCACGACCTAATCGGTTCCTTGTAAGGGCAATGGTTAACGGAATTGAAACAGATGTCCATATACACGACCCGGGAAGGCTTGAAGAGTTAATATACCCTGGAAACAATATACTAATAAGGAAGACAAACAATAAAAAAACTCACTATTCTGTCACATTCTGCGAAAATGGTGGTATCTGGACATTCAATGATTCAAGATACCATTCCCAGATCGGTTCTATGTTTATAAGAGAAGGATGGCAAAAAGAAGTAAAAACAGGAAACAGTAGAATAGATTTCAAACTTGGGAATTCATACATTGAGGTCAAATCAGCAACACTGGTGGAGGGTAAAATCGCAAAATTTCCAGATGCACCCACGGTTCGGGGAAAGAAACATCTTGAAACCCTTATGCGGCTAATAGATGAAGGATATCAGTCATATGTACTGTTTCTTATATTCAATGAAAACGCCAGATGTTTTTTACCTAATTCTTGTAGAGACCCTGAGTTTTCAAGTGCATATTACTTAGCAATTGATTACGGGGTTAAATTCAAATTTCTAGTTTTCTCATCTCAAAATGGAAATGTTGCATTTAAAAGAAGCATAGAGCAGTGCAGGTAGCTAATAATGCTTATATGATTTAAGTGTATCATCTTGAATGGGACTGACAGAATTATCAGACAGGGAATTCATAATAGATGTTGCTAGAAGATTATTGTCTATCAGGGCAGTATCACCCAAATCGGGAGGAGAGGGGGAATACAAAAAATCATTGGAACTAAAGAAAATACTGCATGAACTTGGATATGATAATTTACAAGAATACAACACAACTGACGATACAGGCACATTAAGACCAAATATAATATTAAGATTAGGCAATTTTGACAGGACATTGTGGATTATATCCCATATGGATACTGTGCCAGAGGGCGATATATCGCTCTGGAAGCATGATCCCTTTAAGGCCACGGTTGATGGCGACAGAATATATGGGCGGGGTTCTGAGGATAATGGACAATCCATATTCACTTCACTTTTACTTCTTAAGCAAATTGACCCAAAAAATCTGAAAATCAATTTAGGGCTTGCCTTTGTGTCAGACGAGGAAACTGGAAATGACTATGGAATTAAATACTTAATCTCAAAAAATATATTCCGGGAAGATGATATTATCATTGTTCCAGACGCCGGCACCAATGAAGGGCTTGCCATTGAGATTGCCGAGAAAAGTACAGTGCAGATAAAGTTCGAGATTGAAGGTATCCAGGGACATGCAAGCATGCCTGAAAATTCATTAAATGCTTTGCGTGAATCATGCAAATTCATAGATCTCCTGGATTTCAGCCTCCATGATCAATTCAGCGAAACCGACAAACTGTACTTTCCTCCATATTCGACATTTGAACCCACAAAGCATGAAAAAAATATAGATAACATTAATACAATACCTGGTAGAGAGGTATTCTACTGGGATTTTAGAATACTCCCCCAGTATCCGGCGGACCTTGTGCTGGCAAGCATCAACAGCCTTATAGAAAAATACGCTAAAACATCACAGGCAAAGATTTCCTATAAGGTAGTTGACAGAGTTGATGCCCCAAAACCCACACCAGAGGATTCCGAAGTTGTTATAGGATTAAAAAGTGCAATAAAGTCAGTAACAGGGAAGGATGCGTTTACCATAGGAATTGGTGGGGAAACATTTGCATCCTTCCTGAGAATCAAGGGATTCCATGTTGCAGTCTGGTCCACGACTGCTATAGAAAATGCACATATGCCAGATGAATTCTGCCTTATACCACATATACTCCAGGATGTGAAAATTTATAAATATCTTTTATTTAATTAATAGTATATAAATCACTAAAATACGGATTATTATTTTCTATTATTAGTGACTTTGTACTGGTCTTAAAATATATCAGAAATACCAACTGTTTTATGTTCCGGGATTATGCTGACGTCCTTCAATATATGTCCAGTGAGTATTGAAGCCACCGTATCTCCCTTATGCATAATGCCTGCATCTCTAAGTTTCTTAACTCCTGCAACCGCTGCTGCTGATGCCGGTTCACATCCGATACCTGCCCGGTCAATAGCCCTTTTTGCCTCCATTATCTGATCATCAGAAACCTTTTCAACTATTCCACGGGTAAATTCCAGAGACCTTTTTGCTTTTTTGTAATTTACAGGATTTCCAATTTTAATAGCACTTGCTATTGTTTCTGCCTTTACCGGTATGATCGATTCCTGCTTCCCGTTAATGTAATTATAAAATGGTGAGGCACCCTCGGCCTGGATGGCAACAAGTCTTGGAACATCGTCTATAACTCCCAGAGATTTCAGATCCATAAGTGCCTTTCCGAATGCCGATGTATTTCCAAGGTTACCTGCCGGGAATGTGATAAAATCAGGTTTGATTTTCTCCATAATCTCATATATTATTGTTTTTTGCCCCTCAATTCTCCATGGATTAAGGGAGTTAAGCACATAAAAATCGTTCCGCTTTGCAATTGTTTTCCGTACATTATCCATGGCACTGTCAAAATCCCCTTCTATATCGACTATATTTGCACCATATGCAATTGCCTGGAATAATTTATTGGCTGATATGTTTTTTTCAGGGATTATCACATAGCTTTCAATACCTGCGAATGAACTGTAGCTTGCCGCAGCAGCAGATGTGTTTCCAGTGGAGGCGCACAGAGTTTTGTTAAATTTTAGCCTCATGGCTTCTGACACTGCTACTGTCATTCCTCTATCCTTGAATGACCCGGTAGGATTTTCCCCTTCATGCTTAAGAAATATTTTATCTATGCCAGAAAATTCGGATATTCTACTGTTGCTATACAGATTTGTATTGCCCTCACCTTTACTTATGATTGTTCCTTCATTGATACCTGGATGTATGAGATTTTTATATTTCCATACACCTTTCAAACCTGTTAGCGAATATTCCATATCATAGTGGTAGACGTCCAAAATGTTGCCGCATTTATCACATGTGTATATATTCCGATCTATAGTGTATTCAGCACCACAGTAATGGCATTTTAAAACGGAGTGAGTCATCTTATTGGGTAATATATAGTTATATAAATTATTTGTCAAAACCAAAGTAATAATCGCTATAAAATATATCCATAAATTGGCAGCAAAAATTAAACAGGCCAGAAGATCTTAGCTAGTTCTACGATAACACCCATAGCTATTCCTATGTATATAATCAATTTTGGGTCTATGGCCGGACCTGTTATTTCCTCCTCATTAAAATATCGTATTAAACCTGCCCCTGACTGGAAGTTCTCATTCTGGTTGTCCTTTGCCATTGTTTTCAATAATTTAATACTAGAATTTAAGTGTTTTGGTATTCTCTATGGCGGTT
>JAKBQO010000010.1 GCA_021835185.1 Thermoplasmata archaeon | reverse complement strand
AAGAAAATATTTCGAAACCCGTGGAGAAATTGATAAACGCAATGAAATCATAATTCCTGATTCAGCACACGGCACCAATCCTGCATCGGCCGTTATGGCCGGTTTCAAAGTAGTTGAGGTTCCATCAAATGAAAATGGGCTGGTAGACCTTGAGGCATTAAAAGCGGCAGTAAATGAAAATACCGCAGCTTTTATGATAACAAATCCAAACACACTGGGCATATTCGATGACCAGATATCTGAAATAGCTACAATAATACACAACAATGGATCGTTGCTCTATTATGACGGCGCAAATTTCAATGCTATACTGGGCATTACAACTCCCGGCAAGATGGGGTTTGACATAGTGCACTTTAACCTGCATAAAACATTTGCAACCCCGCATGGCGGCGGAGGCCCGGGTGCCGGTCCTGTGGCTGTAAAATCCTTCCTCATGGATTTCCTGCCTGTTCCCATAGTGGTTAATGACAAAGGCACATATTCCCTATTCTACGGGCTCAAAAATACAATAGGCAAAGTATCTTCATATAACGGTTCATTTGGTGTGGTACTCAGGGCATTCTCATACGTATTGAAGAATGGAAATAATCTCAGTGCAAATGCAAAGAGAGCAGTAATGAATTCAAACTATATGGCAAAAAAATTATCGAAATATTATAAGATACCCTATAAACAACTGAAAAAGCACGAATTTGTACTTTCAACAGAGAATACGGGCAGGAAGGCGCTGGACATATCCAAATTCATACTGGATTATGGAATCCACTCCCCTACCACATATTTTCCGTTGATTGTGAAGGAAGCAATGATGATTGAACCCACAGAATCGGTAACGAAGAAGGATATGGATTATTATATAGATGTAATGGAAAAGGCACTTTCAGTTCCTGAAGAAGAGTTAAAGCAATCGCCTGTAAACACATCTGTTCACAGGATAGATGAAATAGGTGCAGCCAGGAATCTTATATTAAAATGGCCGGCCCCAACGGAAAACCATTAAATAAGCATAAGGGATATGAAATAATGAAAATTAATGAAATGCAGGGTAACCTGAATAATGTTGAGGGGAAGGTCAAAATACTTTCTGTTGACAAACGGGAAATAACAACATCCAGGGGCGATACTGTATATTATTATGGCCTTGCAGGTGACGAAACCGGCGTGTTGCCATACACTGCATGGGAATTCCCTGCGCCTATAAAACCCGGTGATGTTGTACAGATAAAATATGCGAAAACAAAGGTTTACAACGATCGAATGAGACTTTACTTCGACTCCAAAACAGAGATTATGCTAAAACCCGGGGAAGAAATGGAAGTAAAAAACACATATAAAGATGTGAAGCTAATGGATCTTACAACAAAGAATCCATTTGTGGCTGTAACCGGGAAAATAAGCAATATGTCCGGCAAGGAATATAACAAAGCCGGAAAAACATTTACAATATACAATGGCTTCATAGAAGACGATACATCACGTGTAAGGATATCATCCTTCGGGAAACCTCTGGAAAACGGAAAGGTATACAGAATTGTGGGCGCCAGGGTATCTGAATTCAACAAACAGCTGGAAATTTCAATAGGCGATAAAACAGAGGTATTTATTGAGAATGAGGATATGGACTTTCAGAGATACTATAAATTATTTGAGGTCGATAACCCTGCAGGTGGAATTACTATAATGGGATTCATAATTACACTGGGGACAAAAAGTGGCATTATAAAACGCTGCAGTGAATGCAATAAGCCCCTGAGCAATGGCGTATGCCCGGATCATCCTGAGAAACCAACAAAACTGGACATATTTTCATATTTTACACTGGACGATGGAACGAAATATATACAGTGCATAGCAGGAAAAAATGCAATTATGCCTTTTATTGGCATAAAGGAGGAAGAGCTTCCACATTACGCAGGAGAGATTTACAGAATGCTGGAAGAAAAGCTATACGGCCACGCAGTTAAAATCAACGCAGATTTTATTAAAAATGAAGAAGATCTATCTCTCAGGGTTAATTCCATAACAAATATAGAAAGAGAAGATATAAGCAGGGAGATAGAAGCAAATCAACAGGTGAAATGATGGCGTATACAAAAAGGGAAAACTCATACTGGTTATTTTCGAGAGAACTAAAGGATTCAACAAAACTTGAGGGTGAGGAGAAGCGGCCTTATGTTATAACTCCCCTGGGTACAAAGGTAAAACGTATACTGTTTGCCGGAGCGATAACATATAAAAATTCCGATGACCGGATGGTAAAAGTAACGGTTGCTGATTATATCGGGTCGTTTTACCTCACAGCATTTAAAACTGGCTTCAGCAGTGAAATGGCTGAGGAACTGGATAAATTTAATGTGAACGACATAGTAATGGTTATGGGAAAAGTAAGCTCATTTAAAACAGATGATGGAATATTCTACTTTTCTGTAAATCCAGAGTTGATAAAAAGCATCGGGGAAACGGAACGGTATTTCTGGGGGGTACGTGCTTCTTATGTTGCAAAAAGGAAGATTCTCGCAATTACCGAAGCCATAAAAGACGATGTGGCAACAGTTGATACACTTCTCAAGCTCGGATACTCGCAGGATGAAGCAGAGGACGCAATAAGGGCGAAAGAATATTACACTGATTATGACTTTAAGTCCTATATGGATGCAATATCTTCAATCAATTTTGATTCCCCGGTAATGGCTGTGGCACACCGGGAGATGGATATTGAAAATCCGGAAAGTTTTGAAACAGAGGGCAATTCATCCAACCAGCAAAATACAGGGGCTCCACAGACTTTTAACATAGAAGAATTTGTACTGGCATACATAAAAAATAATGACAGCGGGCCAGGCTGCAAATATGATGACATTATAATTTCATGCTCAAACGCAGGCATCTCAAGGGAAAAGGTGGATGAAATACTTAACTCTCTTGGTTCCCGTGGTGAAATTTATGAAGTCTCCCTAAAAAGGTATAAACCCCTTTAATTTTAATAAAACATTTAAAATACTTTGTACAGATATAATATTATGGTAACCCTTGATGATATATTAAAATGGCTCAGTTCCGGAACAGATAATGCAAGCTCCCTGATTGATTTAAAATGGAATATAAAGAAAGTGGGAAATTATATAGCTCTTGAAAACAACAAAATACCCTTTGATATCCTGCTTTATGCAGACGATCAAAAGAAATCCTGCAGCCTTATAGTCAGAACAGGAATTGAAACAGCTACCGTAGAGAACCAGCCACGCCTTACAATATACAGAACGCTGTTGCTTTTAAATCAAAAAGTTGAAATGGTAAAGTTTATGCTTGACGGGATCAATGAGGAAGTTGTAGCAAGGGAAGATTTTGATCTATCCGTGTTGACAAAGGACGTTCTTAATACCGGACTTAACACAATACTGGCAGCTTTCTACCTGATGGTTAAGGCACTGAATATGGAGGATGAATTCAATTCTGGCGTTATAGAAAGGACAGCTATGATGATAAAGGAAATGGCCAGTGCTGGAAAAACAAAGGAAGAAATAAAAGACTATCTTGTTTCATCACTGGGATTGAATGAGAACGATGCCAACAAGCTCATATCCGAGGTTCTTTCTGCGGATTCGGCTCCAAAAAATATGTACGAGTAATATAAATTTCTGGCAAATCTATATTTTTCCATAACATTGAATTTTTTATATTTAACAATATGCCATGGTTGCTAGTTGAAGATTTAATAGAAATACTTTTTAGCAGGTAAGATATATTAATTCGTGGTAAATATGTTTACTGAGATAATTCCAGTTGATTATACAACAGCCGTGCCCGGGTCCCTTGTATTCGCAGTTATCCTTGTAATAATAGTACTTGTAGTTATTATTACAGTGACAGTTTATTATCTGTATAAAATCATTTCATCACAACGTGGAAGAAAATATACAGGATCAGAATCAATGACAAATATAATCGGAATTGCCAGCAACAATATTGATAAAAATGCCGGCGGGTTTATAAAAATCGATGGCGTATCATGGGAAGTTATTAATAATGGCGATGAGCCCATTGAAAAATATGATAAAGTTGTTGTTACTGGCAGGATTGGCTTAAAACTTATGGTTAAAAAAATCAAAAAATAATGTTATATAAATTCTTATTTTTTAGACCCGGAATACTGGAACTACATGCCATTGCAAGCTATAAAGCAGGATTTAATGTGCACCCTTCTAATGAAAATTACTGACTCTTGAGAAATTATAATACTATTATAATTACCATGTAGCTAATAGAAAATTTTAAATCTTTCTGGAGAGCTAATACGTGTTATATTTATTGTAATTCCAGGAAGCGACGATAAATTTAACATCTTATAAATTATTATGGTGTATGGAATATGGATGTTATACATGTAATAAAATAATAAAAACAGGGGAGAAATTTACCTTCACAAAGGAAGGGCCTGTACATCTGGATTGCTTTGTAGCCACACAGAGGAAAAAGGTTCCCGAAGAAAAACAGGAATATCTCAGAAACCTCAGCATGGTCCTTGATTATGAATTAACCTACCTTGTTGAACTATTGGGATTAAAATCTGATGATAAACCAACATCGGAATTCATAAAACGCAGGATAACAGCAATAGAAAAGCAGGCCGGTGAAACTACCGGGCTTATTTATAACTTATAATTTTTTAAAATTTATTTTTTCTTTTTGAATTCAGTATATTTGCATTTTCCACAGGTATAGCGATCAGAGTGCTCTGCCATAAATACACCCGCGCCACATCTGGGGCATGTTCTACGCTTTCTGACTATTTTATCTGCTTCTACTGCATATAATTCTCTTTTTTCCATTATTTACTCTCCTTTTCCTTTAATCCATTTCTTAATAGCTCATAATCCGGCTCATAGAGCATTGCATGCTCTTTTGTGTCATATATTTTCACATATCCTTTCAGGGAATCCTTTCCTGTTTCCTGAATATTATGGTCAACTATTATGACTTCCTCTTTGGCTTTATAATAATCCATAAGCAGTTTTTTTATTTCATTCCTGCTTACAGTTTTTCCAGATTTAAAATCTATTGTATATTTTATCTCTTTTCTGAACAGCAATTTGTTATCCCTTTCGGAATCAACGCTGAAGTTCTTAATCATTTTTTCATTGCTCATTTCTGTACATCTCCATTATCATTTCTTTTATTCTTTCTTTTATTTCATCATTGACTTTTATGTACGCCATACCCACGTCAGGCACGCCATAAACTATTACTGTATTCTTATCTGCATAAAAAATTATTGGTATAACTGCCAGGTCCTCTTCGCCATCTACTTCTATTCTCCCATGGACGCCAGTGCTGATAAATTCATAAATTTTATTCATTAAATCAATAGATATGATTCCAGGCGGATTAGAAACAGTTATTGACCCCTCTTCATGCATAAATCTTTTTCCATCCCTTTTAGTTACCAGGTCTACTATCTGGAGATTGAGTTTAATGCCCGCATTTTTCAAATTCTCAGTTGTTACATCTCCCACGGAAATAATTTTATTTTTTAAAGCCAGTTCTCTTATATCATCAACGGAGCAGAGGGAATATTTGAAATCCTGTATATATTTCCTTTCCCTGCTTCCTATTACAATATTACGATCTAACTTTAATGGCATATATACCTTTTTCGGTTATTCCAGCTTTTTGTGCAATCTGGGAATTTATATCGTTTATTATCAGGAATCCAAACCAGTCTACCTTTGTACGTTCTTCCCCGTGTACCGGGCATACATCTTCAGTTGTGAGCCTCTTGCAAATTTTGCAGGCCTTATACGCTTTTTTCATTTAACACCTCAATTATTAACGTTCTCCTTTTTCATCCATTCCAATTTTCCAAGCCCGGGCTGTTTAGCAGTAAATCCTATTTTGCTATCAGACAGGGATGCTGAGGATAGATTCAGGGCAACAATCCTTACACGGATCTTATCTCCTACTTTCAATTCCATTTTGCTATCCTTTCCCACTATTCTCTGGTTTTCCATATCAATATTTATAGCATCATCCATAATCTGGCTGATATGCAAAAGCCCTTCAAATGGCCCGAATTTTATAAATGCACCGAATTTCTGCACAGCCACAACTATTCCATCCACAACTTCATGCATCTTTGGAAAATATGCCAGGGCACTGTATTTTATGGACTGGTACACACCACCGTCACCATGCACTATGGTACCTTCGCCCTTCATTTCGATGCTATTTACAGAAACTATGTATGATTTTCCAATATTTTTCTGGCCTTCCTGGATATCCACTAGCTTACCTTCTAAAGTTGATTTTGAGGCTTCCGCAACGGCATCAGAATAATTATCATTCAACAGTTCAGGCGGAACCCTAATCACGTATTCATCCTCAAGCAATATGTACATATTTATTCTCCTTTAAAATATTGTTAAAGAATTTAATAATGTTATAAATATTTATGTATTGTGCCTGTTAATTATATCCGGTTAGAGAAATAATTGTATTCTATGCTTTTGCTACCCTAAAGTGCTTGCTTATGGAGAAATCCACCTGCCATAGAGTAATTGTAAACAGATATATGCAGTTATTAAGAAATAACAGTTGTGGGGATAACCGGAACAATTGATTTTATTTGTTCAATGTAATATAATTGCCATAGTATTGTATAAACCTAAAAAATATATGTGTAATCAATATTCACTTTTAATGGAAAAAATAAAGGAAGCATTATCAGATGATTTACTTGGAAAAACTGTCAGTATCCGGGGGTGGGTATACCGTATAAGGAGTTCTGGCAAAATAACGTTTATAGTTATGAGAGACTCTACAGGCATAATACAATGCATAGCATCCTCGGAAAACCTGAACGATGAACAGATGAAAGAAATTTCATCCCTTACTATAGAAAGCAGCATTGAACTTTCAGGGAAACTCAGGAAAGAGCCCCGTGCAGTAACCGGATATGAAATCTCCCTGCAATCTTATAAAATATATGAAAGGAATGAAAATTTCCCAATTGCTAAAGACCTCGGGGAAGAATTTCTCCTGGACAACCGCCATCTCTGGTTGCGCAGCAGGGAGTTTACAGCAGTATTAAAAATCAGGTCTACAGTTTTTAAGGCATTTGCCGATTATTTTTATAAAGAGGATTATTACCAGGTTCAGGCTCCAATGTTTGTTTCTACTGCCACAGAAGGCGGCTCATCTTTATTCAATGTAGATTATTTCGGGGAAAAGGTAAATTTAACCCAGAGCTCACAGTTTTATCTTGAAACACTCATATATAGCCTTGAAAAAGTATTCACTATAGCACCAAGCTTCCGTGCTGAAAAATCACGTACAAGAAGGCATCTTACCGAGTACTGGCACGCAGAGGGTGAAGCAGCATGGTATAGCAATGAAGACATGATGGCCGATGAAGAAAAAATGATAAAATACATCATAGACGAAGTACTGAAAAATAATCTGGAAGATCTGGAAATCATTAAAAGAGATATCAATAAAATAAAAAATATAAAAATTCCTTTTGAAAGGATAAAATATAAGGATTTAATTGAAAAATCAAAGGAATTTGGCATGAACCTCAAATATGGGGATGACCTCGGGGCAGACGAAGAATACGGGATAATGGTGCATTTTGATAATCCTATATTTGTTACCGATTATCCAGAATCTTTAAAAACATTTTACCACAGGCCGGACCCCGACAATCCCGGAGAGATACTATGCCATGATCTGCTGGCACCTGAGGGGTATGGCGAAGTTTTAGGCGGGGGAGAAAGAATATACGATCTCCAGCAACTTCTTGACAGGATAAAGGAAAATAACCTGAATCCTGAAGATTATTACTGGTATGTTGATTTAAGGAAATATGGGAGCATTCCACACAGTGGATTTGGCCTGGGGCTTGATAGGCTTGTAATGTGGATTTGTGGATTATCCAATGTAAGGGAGACAATTCCATACCCCAGAACCATAAGGCGTGTGAAACCATGAACAATTTTATTCCAGCATTGAAACAGGAACCGCATGACCATATCCCTGTATGGTTTATGCGCCAGGCGGGCAGATATATGGATGAATATAAGGAACTCCGGAAATTATATAATATCAGGCAAATGTGCATGGATCCTGAAATTACTGAAAAAATTACATATGCCCCTGTAAAATTGCTCGGAGTGGATGCAGCAATAATATTCGCTGATATAATATTGCCTCTGGAAGCCATGGGGTATAAAATAGATTTTAACAGTTCAGGGCCTGATATAGGGAATGGATACAGGCACAATAAAAGTATGGAAGGAATACATGAGTTCAATACAGGAGATTTAAAATACAGAACATATGACGCAATCCGGCTCTTCAAGCAGAATCACCCTGAAACCCCCCTTATTGGTTTTTCCGGGGGAATCATAACAGTTATGTCATATATTATTGCTGGAGTTTCTGATAATAATCTTGTATACACAAAGAAGGTTATGTTAAATGACCCTTCATTTGGAATAATGAAAAAAATGATTAAAAACATGATACTTGACTATGTAACAATGCAGGTCAAAGCCGGCGTGGATGCCATACAGATATTTGATTCATGGCTTGGCGCCTTATCGCCATATACCTTTGAGAAATACCTGAAAAACGACATTATTGAACTAGTAGAATCAATAAAAAGCAAGGTTCCTGTTATATACTTTTCAACAGGCAGTTCAGGCATGATAGAACAATTTAATGATATTAAGCCGGATATACTGAGTGTTGACTGGAGAATAAAATTATCCCATGCCAGAACAATATTAAATGGTAGCTTAGGAATGCAGGGCAATTTAGACCCGTATCTTGTTCAGTACAGCAGGGAAGCAGCATTGGAAGAAACTGGTAGAATCCTCGGTGAAGCAGGAAAGGATGATAATTATATATTCAATCTTGGACACGGCGTATTGCCGGAAACAGATCCTGACACGCTCAAAAGCATAACAGACACCGTTCATTCTTATAGATAAAATCTTAATTTATCCAGCTATTGGCTTATTGAATTTCTAATTGTGTAAATCCAGTGTTGGTCCATGTTATTTTTATTATACCATCTCTATCCAACCTATATCTAAGCTCCCGGTTGAATATCCGGCGGCCAGTGTTTTTTCCATATAAATAAAATGTAGAAAGAAATAAATGCGCGCTTAAAATAAACCATTTATGAAGAAAGTTATATTATTAAGTTACGGAAGCCCTGAAAGGATTGATGATGTTCCGGAATATCTATCAGGCATATTTAATGGGAAACCCGTACCGGAAAAGATCATGGAAGAAAATATTAAAAAATATGAAATGGTCAATGGCATATCTCCCTCAAACCAGATAATTAAAAATTTAAAAAATAAACTTGGGAAATTGCTGGCAAGATATGGTGATTTTGAGATCATAGATGCCTACAAGCACTGGCATCCCGGAATAGAAGAAACAGTATCATCACTGGATGCAGATTATGAGGAAATAATTGCATTGCCACTGTTTGCTTTTAAGTCAAACAATATTAGAAAATCATACGAAATACCGGTGAAAAAAGCCATGGAAGGAAAAAATATGAAACTGAGGTTCATAAATGGCCTTGATTACAGCATACTGGCTTCTATGTGGGTTTCAGAGATCAGCAAATACGTATATGATTTTGACAATTTCCTGTTCACTGCACATAGCCTTCCCCTGATAGATGACGAATCTGATTATCAGGCATCACTGGAAAGAAATGCAGGGAAAATTTCAGATATGCTTGGCATTGAAAAGTATTATACTGCATTTTACAGCCAGGGGCCACATGGAAAATGGATTGAACCATCTATATATTCTAAGATTGACCTGTTTAAAGAAGATAAAATTAACAATTTACTTGTATCTCCAATTGGCTTTTTATATGAACATCTAGAAATACTATACGATCTTGATGTAAAGTATAAAGAGTTTCTTGAATCCCAGGGCATAAAATACGCACGTGCCAGAACACCATCAGATTCGGATGGCATGGCCATACTTCTAAAAAACGCAATAATGGGAGTAGAGGGAGATAAGGAAAACTATTATTAGCAGAGGCCAGAGTTATTAAACAGAAATATAACTCCACCTTAAATCTTTTTAAGCTTTAATGCATAACTGACTATGGAATCATACAGCATTTTCTGTTACAACGCCTCTGATTATATAAAGGAAATCGCAAAGGTAGGGACAAATAGTGACATACAGCTTTACCACCGGAAGGATGAAAATATAATAATGACATTTATAGAGCCGATAAAATACCCGGAGAAGGTGTCATCACTTACAGATTCAATATATCCTTCAGATATAGCAATAATTAAAGTCAGCTCCATCAATAAGGACCTGGGTGAAGTAATAATAGCTCTTGACCTTATGGGCAAAACAAGGGGATTTATAATAGCTGATGAAGAGAAACAGCCTGTTATTAAAAAAATTATAGGAAATACCTCATTAAAGGATTATAAATTCTTTACCGGAAAGCCAATGGAACTCATAGATGAAATAAAGGCAATGGACATACCCAGAAATGGCGATCAGAATTTAACTGTAATAGATCACTTTTTTAAGGTTAAGGGAGTAGGCACAGTTGCCCTTGGCTTTGTTTTATCCGGAAGCATTTCAAAACACCAGAAACTGGTACTTTCTGACCTGGATCGTGAGGTAGAGGTCAGGTCAATACAGATGAATGATGAGGATGTGGACAGTGCAGGCGCAGGATCCAGAGTAGGGCTTGCATTGAAAAACATAGAGCCTACCGATATGGAAAGGGGGATGTTTCTATCAGATAAGCCCTTTGAATATGCTGAAACCATACCCGGGAAGGTTGTGCCACAAACAAGCCTGAAATTAGACCTCGGTGACAATTTTGAAATATTTGTGTCGGATATTATGAGATTCCAGAGGGGCAAATTTGAGAACGACCATATAATTTTAGATAAAAAAATTCCTGTGGTAAAGAAGACAATGGTTCTTTCAAATAATAATATGGTACCCAGAATTTTCGGTACCATCAATCTTTAATTTTTCCTTTTATCATGGCTTCCGTGCCTATGTCATGCCTGATATAATAATCTCCTGTTATATATTTCAAATTGTCTTCAACGATATCTGAGGCCTCGTATATGCTATCGCCTATTCCTATCAATGCTAAAGACCTGGATTTTGTTGTGGTTACATGATTCAGGGTGCCAGAAACCGATGAATAGTAAACTTTGAAATTATCAGTTTCAATTCTATCCTTAATTGTTAGCTCTGTTTCCACAGGTTTTATTCCATAACCGGGAGGTACAATATATTTAAGCACAGTAGCTTTGCTCTTAAATTTTATATTGTTTTTTAATGTCCCGCTGTATATGTCCAGGAAAATATCAACAATATTTGACTGCAACAGTGTTAGTACATTTATTCCTTCAGGGTCTGCAAATCTTGAATTGATTTCAATAACCCTTACACCCTGTGCTGTGCTCATAAACTGCCCGTAAATTACACCCTTGAAAGGATTGTTCTCCTCTCTCATTGCTGTGACAATGTCATTAAGTATACCCCTTGCTTCATTAACTACATCTATAGATAAAAATGGCAAAATAAAATTCTTGTCTGATATTGACCCCATCCCGCCGGTATTCGGCCCGAGGTCATCTTCATACAACCTTTTATAGTCCTGGACAACTGGCATAAATACCACATTTTTGCTATCTGTAAATGCCTGGATTGAGAACTCTTCGCCTATTTCCCTTTTCTCCAGAAGCACCTTGCCATCACGATCAATAATATCAGATGCATATGCTATAGCTTCAGCCACGTTGCTAAGCTGAAGCCCCATAACTTTTACGCCTTTTCCTCCAGTAAGCCCTATTGGCTTTACAGCGTATTCAGTATCGTTGTTTTCAAAAAATGTTTTTGAGCACTTCTTTATCTGATATGAGCTTATTTTCAATATTTCCCTTTATGTGGTGCCTCTCCATCAGATTGCGCATGTATTCCTTTGAAGTTTCAATCATTGCAGCCTTTTGTCCGGGCGAAGCCACAGGAATATGATTTTCTATAAGGCTGTCCACAAGATCCGTATTTAATATGTCGTCCGGGCCGATAAATGCAATATCTACCCTATTTTTTTTAGCAAAATTTACAATTTCCTGTGTATTCTTATTATATTTTATTACATTGCGCGATAATCCAAGTATAGATGGATTTTCATTGCTGACGACTGAATAAAGGTTATCTGTTTCCCTTATCTTCCTTGCAATTGCATCTTCTCTACCACCACTGCCTACTAGCAAGACGTTCATTGTTCCTCTGCCCGTAATGTCCTCTTATTAATATTAAATTTACGGTGAAACTCTGTTGTAACCTTATACTTATGTGTATTCCTATATTTTCTTGATGATACCATTCCACCTTTTTTTAATTTTTCAAGATCCTCTTTGTAAGCATAGCCAAAATTGTCCCTGAGGTTACCGGATATAGCCTCCCCATTCATCTTATAAATATAAGAAAGCATGGCAAGCTGCTTTTCAGTGAATTCTTTCTCAATAAAAGGATCCACAACCGGTACAAATTCTTCGCTCAGTTTAATCTTGTAACTGTTCCCGAACTGCCCCACGATTAATGAGCTCTCTATATTTTCATAATTCCTGGATATTTCTTTAATTGCTTTGATGAACTCTGCATTTGTTATATTTAGATATTCAGCTATCTCTGATGCCTTCACCGGTTCTTTAGATGAAAACAGTATTGCTTCAATCCTCCTGGAAATTTCATTCATTATACTCATATCTCAAAAGTATAATATAACTTTATTGCAGAATATTAACCAGAATATAAGAAAGTTAAATGTAATTCCATGTATTGCACTGAATAACTGTTAAAAATTAAGCAGGCAGGATCACTGTACTTATAATTTATATTAAAAAAATAAATATATTCTATCTTATTTACCTATATGGATATAGAAAAATCCGGGGGCCATAATTCTGAATTTGTTTATAACGAATTCGAACCAGTACCGGCGGAGATGAGGAAGAACAACTCATCCGAGCTATTCACTCTCTGGTTTGCATCCAACATGACAATTGGAGATTTTGCTATAGGATTTATACCCGTGCTCCTCGGTTTAAGTCTGGGTATGTCTTTATTTTCCATGCTTCTCGGAAGTGTTATGGGGTCTATACTTGTAGCATTCATGTCCAGGACAGGTACTCTTACAGGATTGCCACAGATGGTCCTCGGGAGGAGGGCCTTCGGTAAAAATTTCGGAATATTTATGACAGTCCTTCAGTGGATTAACACACTGGGCTGGCTAACAGTAAACCTCATACTTGCTTCATTCGCATTTTCCCTTGCATTTCATGTGCCATACTATGAAATTTCCATAATATTGATGGGTATAATCATATTTCTCATATCAAATTCTGGAAGAAAATCCATATCATATTTTGAGAAGGCAATGTCAGTTATTCTTGGAATACTTTTTACAATTATTATACTTAATGCAGGATTGCATATCAATGACATTTATGCCTATAAACCATCCTCCTTTGGTTTTGGCGTAGCGTTTGGAATAACTCTTGCAACATCATTCTCCTATCTTATGTCATGGGGGCCCTATGCGGCAGATTATTCCCGCTATAATAAAACAAAGAATGCGTTTATTTACACTTTTTCAGGTGGTTTGATTGCTACATTCTGGGCGGAAATAGCAGGCGTATTTGTTGCCATAATGTCACTTGACCCATCAGGAAATCCTGCCAGTGACCTTAACCACGTTCTTGGACCCTATGGAATCATAGGCTTGATAGCAATCTTCCTTGGAGGAATAGCAGCGGATGCATTGAATCTCTATTCCAATTCAATATCTCTTAAAAGTACTGGATTAAAAATAAGGCGCATATACTCTGTTATTTTTGGCATTGTTATAGCCATAGCATTGGCGGTCGCCCTGTATACAAAATTTTATTCGTTCTATGAAGATTTTCTCTTCCTCCTTGATTACTGGATAACTCCATGGCTGGGAATTATGCTTGCAGACTTTTTTATAGTAAACAGGAATGAAAAATTCAATATTAAAACCATTCCAGGATTGAATATTTCGGGCATTTCAGCATATTTTATAGCCCTCATCGCTTCCGTTCCCTTTATGGACCCCGGAATAATATTTGAAGGGCCAATTTCTAAACTTTACCTTGGTGGTGTTGATATAAGTTATTATGTGTCATTCCTGCTGGCCCTTGTACTGTATCCGGTTATAACAAAGGTAATTAATCGAAATAATATCCAGTCACATGTTAAATGATCGGGAGATAGAATACAATGTAGCTGCAGGAAGAATAATCTCTGAAAATTACAGCAGGGATTCACTTACACCAAACGGCTATGACATCCGTATTGGAGACCATGAATTAGATATTATAAAAACCAACTCATTGTTTTTCATTTCAAGCCTTGAAAAATTCAACATGCCTGATAACATTGTGGCTTCATTGCACATAAAATCGAAATATGCAAGGAGAGGTGTGTTTGCATCATTCGGATTTGTTGATGCTGGATTTATCGGCAACCTTACAATGGCATTTTACAATTTCGGTGAAGAATTCCGGATTAAAAGGGGCATGAAATTTGTTCAAATAGTATTCTATGAAATAAAAACTCCGGAGAAAAATTATCCAGGAAGGTCAGGCAACTATCAGAACAGCGAAGGAATTAATGTTAAATCACCGGAAGACTAAAATTTATATTTGTCCCAGTATCTTTCTATAAAGAATCTATAATTTTCCCTTCTTATAAAAATTTATTTACAATATGCATATTCAGGTTAAATGAAAGCCTTTATAATAGGAAGGTTCCAACCTTTCCATAACGGTCATCTGGCTATAATAAAACATATACTGGAGCACAATGAATATGTAGTTATAGGTATCGGGAGTGCACAGTTATCCCACACAATCATGAATCCCTTTACGGCTGGAGAACGTTATCTCATGATTCTGAACACACTGGAAAATAATGGAATATCAAATTATTATATAGTGCCTATCGAGGATGTCAACTCAAATCCAATGTGGGTTGCCCATGTAGAATCCCTTACACCGCCATTTCACCGTGTGTACACCAACAATCCCCTTGTAAGGAGATTATTCTATGAAAAACAATATGAAGTCCTTTCACTACCCATGATAAACCGCAATTCATGGTCTGGAACAAGAATAAGGCAAAAAATACTCAAGGGAGAAGACTGGAGATCAGACGTTCCTGACACAGTTTATAATATAATGAAAGACCTGGATGGCATAAACAGGATCAGTGATCTGTCAAAAACAGACGAAGACCCGATATAATCAACAGGCCTGTTTTTATTCATGGCACTGTTGTTATGATACTTCATTATAGGACAAAAATATATATTGATTTAAAATACTACACATAGATGAATGTTAAAATGAGAATCGTTGCCGCCTCATACAGGCAGAGCGATGTAACGGTAGAATTGTACGGGCGTACAGAGGATAATAAATCCATTACAGCCCTTTATTATGGCTTTAAACCATATTTTGACTATGTTGAGCCGGATGAAAAATGCATAACTGAAATTAAAAATAATCCAGAATTTATCAAAATGGAAGATAAAAAATTGTTTCTTGAGGGGAAAGATGTAAATGTTAAGAGGATTTATATAAAGTCTCCCTGGAAGGTGCCTGAACTGAGAAAAATATGCCAGTGCCAGGCCCTTGCAGCAGATATACCTTTCCATCACAGATTCATATACGATTTTGATTTAGGTTCTACTGTTGAAATAGAAGGTGAACCTGCAGAAGGTGAAAAGGGTAATTATACTACAGATCTGGTTATAAAAATCAACACTGTTAAGAAAACAGATGATTTCAACCCTCAACTTAAGATATTTTCATTTGATATTGAAAATTCCATATCCACCAGGGAAATCTTTGTTATTGGATACTCTGTATTTTTCAATGGAGAAATTACAGAGGGGGCACTCACCGGTACTGAACCGGAGATACTTGAAGATTTTAATAAACTGGTACAGAGGGAAGACCCTGATATAATTACAGGCTATAATATAGATGGCTATGACATGCCACTGCTGGAGGAACGGATGAAGTTTAATAAGGTCCGGTTCAGCATAGGCCGGGATTACATCTCCCCCAGAAGGATTATGGACCAGTACTGGAGGCTTCATGGAAGGGTTATAGATGATACATGGTGGGAAGTCAGAAAAGTATTGCATCCAAAGCATGAAACCCTGAATTACGTCTCAAACATGCTTCTCAATGAGGGAAAGGAAGATGTTAACAGGCTGGATATAGAGAACGAGTGGAAGAACAGGAGGGATGATGTAATTAAGTACTGCATAAAGGATGCGAGGCTTGCCCTTTTAATATACCGGAAAATAAGGATACTGGATAGAAATCTCTATCTTTCCACAGTATCCATGCTTCCCCTGGACGATGTTACAAATGGCGGAACGAGCACATATGTGGATTCTTTGCTGATCAGACGGGCTGACAGGGAAAATATCGGCGTTCCCATGAGTTCGAGCAAATTCTCAAATGATACCTATGCAGGAGGATACGTGCATACCATGGACCCTGGATTGTATGATATGATAGTTGTACTTGATTTCAAAAGCATGTACCCATCTATGATTATAAAATATAATATATGCTTTACAACACTTAGCCCGGAAGGCACTATTGTAGCTCCCAACGGTGCGAGATTTCTTGATCCGGGAGTAAAAAAGGGCATTATACCCGATCTGCTCGAGCAGCTTATGAAAAACCGTGATGAAGTTAAGAAGCAGATGAAAGAGGATAAATCAAATCACGATTACCTCGATGGATTGCAGGCAGCCATCAAAGTTCTGATGAATACCTTCTACGGTGTCCTGGGAACATCATTTTACAGGTTCACTAACCGGGAAATCAGCAGTGCCATTACAGCCTATGCAAGAAATACTATTACATCTATAATTGCAGATCTCGATAAATCAGGGAATAAGGTAATCTATGGAGATACCGATTCCATATTCATCGAATCAGGCAAGAAAACACTTGATGAAGCTATAGAATACGGAAATAGGCTAAGTTCAGACATATCCAGAAAGGAGAATCTTGTACTGGAATTTGAAAAGATAATGGATCCATTATTTTCACATGGAGCCAAGAAACGGTACGCCGGGAAAATAGTTTATCCTCCATCATCAGCGGGTGAAATCCTGGTGAGAGGCTATGAAACCCGGAGAACCGACTCATTCGACCTGCAGAGCGAAGCACTCTCCACGGTGTTTGACCTTATCCTGTCAAGGGATGTTGAGGGTGCTAAACAATACGCTGAAGACCTGGTTAAAGAAGTTGCCACGGGAAAAATAGACACAGCCAAACTTGTTATATCAAGAAGCGTGAAAAATTTTTCAACCTATAAAAATGCAGGTTCAATGGCAAATGTAAATGCGGCCAAAAAGCTTATAGATGCAGGGGAAACGTTTATTCCTGGAATGAAAGTTTCATGGATAGTTACTGATGCTGGAAAAACTCCACAGGCTGTGGAGCCATTTATAGATGGCAGAAAGTTCACGCACACCCCTGATTATGTATATTATTCAAAAAGGCTGCAGGAAACCCTTAACAGGGTTCTGGAAAGCCTGGACAAGGAAATAGCTGTTTTCAAAAATCCCCAGAGTAAAATTACAGACGCATTTGAAGAAAAACCTAAAAAGAGAGATATAGAAGATTTTTTCAAATAATTTATTAATAAACAATTTAGTAAAAATATAAATAGCTTTTTGCACTTATATAAAAATGAAAGACCAGGGGAAATCCCTCATTTTTACATCATTGGGACATTTTGCAAACGATGGAAACTTCCTTTTATTTCCCACTTTAATAGCATATTACAAAGTTATCCCGCATGTAAGCATTGCATTTCTTGGAGTCATGGCAATTATATACAATCTGCTTTCCGGGCTTCTCGGGCCATCCATAGGAAAACTTGCGGACAGAATTGACAGGGATGGGGCACTTATATTTCTGGGTATTTTGCTTGAAGCAATATCCGCTATCTTCTTCGGGCTGGCATTTGTATTTACGGCATATGTCAATTATATAATACTTGTAGCAGCTGTAATCCTGGGAATAGGCCAGGCTTTCTACCATCCTATCGGCGCTTCTATACTGGCATTCACATATGGAAAAAAGGATTCATCAACTGCTATGGGAATTAATGGTTCATTCGGCAGCCTGGGGCGTGCCCTGATACCTTCGGTGCTTGTATACGCAATAGTATTCTTCGGAAAATTCTATGGTTTGGTAGCTGTAGCTGCATATACAACCATAGCGGCTGTTATAATTCTTGGGGGGCTCTCATTCTTCAAGAGGAGCAAATATATTAAAATCGATACCAAAAAGCATGCAAAAAATACAGAAGAAAGCAAAGCATCGGAGAGCGAATATAAGAAATACGGCAAATTTCTGTATATACTCACAGCAATTGTATTTATAAGGTCATTCTTCCTTATGGGCACCGTAACGTTTACACCGGATTATTTTGATAATATATTCCATTCAAAGGTTATTATGGGAGATTTATTAACCATAAGTTTCCTGGGCGCTGTGGTCGGGCAGCCCTATTTCGGAAGGGTTGTGAAAGACCACGGTGGAAAGTTCACTATTGCAGTTACAACAATTGCTTCAACAGTATTCTTCGGCTTAATGCTTTTAACCGATAATGTATACCTTGTAACTGTTATTTACCTGCTTTACGCAACATTTGCATTCACCAGTTTTCCCGTATTGCTGGGATATGTTGCACAGACAATACCCCAGAAATTTTCCACCAGATCCAACGCACTTGTATGGAGTTTCGGCAATATAGTTGGGGGAGCTATAGGCATTGCAATAGTAACAATACTGCTATATGTCCATGTGGCACTTTACACATCGCTGGTTGTAATGCTAATATTCTCGGTGATTTCTATAATTATGCTTCCCTTGCTACCATCAAAAAAGAAGCAGGAAGAACTGGCATCAGGTATTTAAAAATTTAATTTTATAATTTTTTAGCCTTTAAAGGCTAACTTTAATTGTAATGCCAGTTTAAAATTTAATTTTATAATTTTTTAACCAGTCAAGATCGCTATTGTATATTTCCCTTATATCGTTAAAATTATAATACAGCATGGCAAGCCTCTCAAGACCAAGCCCGAATGCCAGAACCGGTTCCTTGAGCTCCATAGGTTTTGTAACCTCAGGCCTGAATATTCCGGAGCCGCCCAGTTCCACTTCCTTTCCATTTATGTCAACTGCTACATCCATGCTTGGCTCTGTGTAGGGATAATAAGATGGTATAAGCCTTATATTTTTGAATCCTAATCTTGAATAAAATTCCGTGAGAAGCCACTTCAAGGTTGAAAGGTTTACGTCGCTGCCATATACTGCTCCCTCAATCTGGTAAAGCTCGGAAAGGTGTTTCCAGTCCACACTCTCATGCCTGAATACCTTTTCTATTGAGAATATATACTGTGGCTTATCCCTGTGGTTATACAGGTATCTTATTGTATTGACAGTTGTGTGTGTCCTCAGAATTAACTTCTTTGCTTCATCCTCAGACCATTTATAATTCCATCCGCTATATTTCCCATATCCGTGTTCGTGCACCCTCTTAACCTTATCAAGAATTTCTGGATTTTCAAATTCCACCGGGTTTTTTGATTCTACATAATATGTGTCCTGAAGGTCCCTTGCTGGATGGTCCTGCGGTATAAATAACATATCCATATTCCATCCAGTGTATTCGATGAAATGGCCGTGCATTTCTGTGAACCCCATCTCCAGAAAAATTTTCCTTACCTTCTCAATTAAATACGTAAGTGGATGCAGGCCGGCTCCATTTAAAGGTTCTACCCTGGAATTCAGGTCATATGGGCGGAATTTTGCATCTCTCCATTTTCCAGAGGCAATCAATGAGGGTGTAAGCATTTCAAAATAATCATCTTTTCCATAGCTTTCCAGCGCTTCTTTCCCACTTTCATTTATATTAATTATCCTCTTTGTGTATTTCCGTTTTGCTGCAAGCCCTCTGTGTAAAAACTCATCCAGGGTGACTTTATCCGGAATTTTCCCATTGCTGATGCCAGACAATTCCATTCTTTTATTCCTGAAAATATCATCAAGTTTTTCACCGTGCAATGCCATCTCGCCATTTGCCGGTTTTATTCCGAGTTTTGCAGTGTTTGCAATGGCAATTTTATAGTCACTGCCCATGTAATCTACTACCTCTTTCATGGAGCACTTTTCATGCTTAGCCAGGAAATTGTACAATTTCTCTTCAGGGAATCCATTCTCAATGTATTTTTTTCCCTCCTCTGTGATAGAAACAGATTCCTCTGTCACTTTGTTTACATTGATTAAATTTTTAAATTCCAGATATGAGATAGAACTTGAAACAATGCGCCTGTCAGTATCAACATCTATATCCTCTTCAGGCACATCACTGCGGTTTTTTATGAAATTCAAAACTTTATATTCATTCGGGCTTATCTCATTCTTTTCCATTACGTCTTAAATAGTTAGGTGGATTAAATAATTTTTGAACATGGCTATTTCCGGAACAAAGCGTATAATCCGGTAAAAAATCCCGTGTATTTCGTATTTTCAGTCAATTTGAAATTATTTAAATAATAATATAACATTATCTAATGTGGATTACGTACCGGATACATCAGTAATAGTAAGCGGAAAATTCAGGGAATATGTAGCAGGAAAGAACGATGTAAGGGTTATACTTGCAGAGGCTATGATAGCTGAAATAGAGCACCAGGCAAATGAGGGGAGGTCAATAGGCTTCACAGCCCTTGAAGAGCTTAAGAAATTAAGGGAATTATCAGATTCAGGCAAAATTTACATAGATATCATGGGAAACCGCCCCATGGAATGGCAGATAAAAAATGCCCATAGTGGCGAAATTGACAATATAATTAGAAATATAGCACTGGACAATGCAGCTACACTTGTAACTGGAGACCACATACAGAGCATTATAGCATCTATAAAGGGAATAAATGTTATTTATATTAAAGGCGAGGAGAAAGATGCAAGGGACATCCAGGAATTTTTTGATGAATACACATCATCGGTCCATTTAAAAGCCGGGATGAAGCCACTTATAAAAACAGGCAAGCCTGGAGAAGTGGTATTAAAAGAACTGGACTATGTAGTATCAAACGATGAACTTGAAAGAATAGCATATAACATTGTCCAGAGAGGCAAATTTGAAGACCAGTCCTTTATAGAAATGGATATGTTCGGAGCAACAGTTATCCAGCTGAAGAATCTCCGTATTGTCATAACAAGGCCACCGTTCTCAGATATAATGGAGATTACAGCAGTAAGGCCTGTTGTAAAAACCTCCATAGAGGATTATAAACTTGATAAAAGAGTGATGGACAGGCTTCAAAACAAGGCATATGGAATACTGGTTGCAGGTTCACCAGGAGCCGGGAAAAGTACATTTGTTACAGCACTGGCAGAATATTATGCCTCCCAGAACAAAATTGTCAAAACCATGGAAAAACCAAGGGATTTGCAGGTAAATGATAGCATAACACAGTATACAACGCTGGAAGGCGATATGGAAAAAACCGGAGATATACTTCTTCTTGTCAGGGAGGACTATACCGTATTTGATGAAATGCGTGTCACTTCAGATTTCAAGGTTTATTCAGACCTCAGGCTTGCCGGTGTTGGCATGGTTGGTGTTGTGCATTCTACCAGAGCTGTGGACGCTATCCAGAGATTTGTAGGCAGAATAGAACTCGGATTAATCCCCCAGGTGGTGGACACTGTCCTGTTTATAGACGGAGGGAAAGTATCGCAGGTAC
>JAKBQO010000151.1 GCA_021835185.1 Thermoplasmata archaeon | reverse complement strand
ATATGAAACGTTGCTGGTTAACAGGCCGGTTAACCTGTTGACCTCTTATTTATCATCAGCAGTTGACTATTTAAAGGAAAATCAATCTGTTACAAAAATAGGATCTGTTGGATTTTGTTTTGGCGGCGGAATGTTAATAAGTCTTGGGTGCACTGGCAAAGTTGATGCTACAGTAATTTTTTACGGAGAGAATCCAGATCCGCTTGATAAACTAAAGAATGTAAAAAGTGTCCTGGGATTATATGCGGGTTAAGACCATAGAATTACATCAAAAACACCTGAATTGCTTGAAAAATTAATAGAATACAACAAGCCAGTTACGATTAAGGTGTATCCAGGGACATACCATGCTTTTTTCAATAATACCAGGCCACAAATATACAATGAGAAAGCTTCAAAGGATGCATGGGAAATGGCCTTAAAATTCTTTGAGTCTAACCTGTTTTAATAATATTTTATAATTTCACTAATTATCATTATTCAAACGACATTATTTTTTAAATCAAAAGATCACCCTGGTGGATAAAATTATTAAACTACCATATTATACAATTGCATAATGCTCGAAAAGGGAATTTATGAAGAATTGGTAAATTTATGGCTCAGCAGGGAAATTAAAGACGATAAAAATATTAAGATTTCAGCTGATAAGATTGATTCTCTGGGATCATCGAGGCTTCTTTCACTTTATTTTGCAGAGAAACTGGAAATAGCATTAAAAAATATGCCGAATACCAATGGTAATATCTCATCAAAAGTGAAACTTGTCAATGAATTACTGGAAAAAATTAACGTAGCCCTCCCAGATGGCAGGTGCAATTGTATTATTGACCCTCCAGAGATATTATATTCAGTTGTTGATAATTCTCATCCAGGTGGAAATGATAAGGGTGAAGTTCCCAGGCCTGCCACATCAATAGCATATAGTTCACTTTTTACTGGTTCAATTGCCGAACCAAGGCTTTATTCCGAACTAAAATTAGAGATTATTACGTCAGATGCTATCAACATGCTTGTCTCATTTATAAAGTGGAGTGGCCTTCGCCTCATATTGAATGCACTTAAATCATTCACAGAAAGGGGCGGAAAACTAAATGTTATAACAACAACATATATGGGAGCCACTGACTTAAAATCTATAGAAGAATTGAGCAAACTAAACAATACAACAATAAAGATATCCTATGATACAAAAAATACAAGGCTACATGCAAAAACCTATATTTTCATGAGGAAAACTGGATTTTCCACTGCCTATGTTGGATCATCTAACCTGTCAAATGCTGCAATATCAGGAGGACTGGAATGGAATGTCAAGGTTGCAGGCAAAGATATGCCTGAGATGCTTGTCAAAATTCGGGAAACGTTCGACACATACTGGCATTCTGATAGCTTTACGGAATATACAAAAGATAACGCAGAGGAATTAAAAAAAGCCCTAAATAAAGAAATAAATAAAAACAGGGAAGCTGATTATATTTTTGATATAAAACCCTATGACTACCAGTCAAAAATTCTGGATGGACTAGAAGCCGACAGAAAACTACGTGGAAATTATAGAAACCTCGTCGTTTCTGCAACAGGAACTGGTAAAACTGTAATATCCGCTTTTGATTACAAAAGGTTTGAAAAGATGCATCCAGGAAAAAGTAGATTATTATTCATAGCACACAGGGAGGAAATACTGAAACAGAGCCTGCAGTGCTTTAGGAGTGTGCTCAAAAACTATAATTTCGGTGAACTATACACCGGAAATTACAAACCAGCCTCCATGGAACATTTATTCATGTCAGTGCAGACCTTTAATTCAATAAGGCCTGACCATATACTGATGAACGATTATTATAATTTCATAGTTATAGATGAGTTCCACCACGCACCAGCTAAATCATATAAACCAATTTTAGAGTATTTTAAACCAGATATACTGCTAGGCCTGACTGCAACGCCGGAAAGAATGGATGGAAAAGACATACTAAAATATTTTAACAACCATATTACATCTGAAATTCGATTGCCAGAGGCTATTGATAAAGGCATTTTAAGCCCATTCCAGTATTTTGGTATAACGGATTCAGTGGATCTGGATAAGATATCATGGAGCAGAGGTCGGTATGACACAGGTGAGCTGGAAAGACTGTATACATCCAGTGGAAATATGTCTGATGAACGTGCCAGCCTGATTAAGGAGGCAACAGAAAAATATATATCAGATCTCAACGACTTAAAAGGTCTTGGTTTCTGTGTGTCAGTTGCACATGCTGAGTTCATGGCTGATTATTTCAATAGAAATGGCATAAGTGCCATAGCCTTGAAAGGTAATTCAAAACAGGAAGAGAGGGATACCGCCCATGAACAATTGAGAACCGGAAAAATTAAGATTATTTTTGCTGTTGATATATATAATGAAGGAATTGACATCCCTGAAATTAATACAATACTTTTTCTGAGACCAACAGAAAGCCTTACTGTTTTCGTACAGCAGCTTGGACGTGGCCTTAGATTATCTGATGGGAAGGAATGCTTAACAGTCCTTGACTTTGTGGGAAGATCAAACGCAAAATATAATTTTACAGGAAAATTCCTTTCCCTTGTACGTAACCATGGTGTATCAATAAAGAAAGAAATTATATCGGGATTTATGGATCTTCCAAGAGGATGCTATATCGAGCTTGAAAGAAAAGCACAGGAATATATTCTTGAAAATATAGAGAAATTATATTCGTCAAAAAACGGATTGATAACAAGGATAAAAGAGTTCAAACAAGAATCAGACATTGATCTTACCCTGGCAAATTTCCTGGAATTTTATCACATTAACCCCGAAGATATCTATATTAGAAACAATTTCTCCAGATTATGTGTCTTAGCTGGAATAAAGAAGGATTTTCATGAGAATATAGAGGAAATTTTAACAAAGGCAATGAAAAGGGTCTGCCAGATCAATTCATATTCATGGATTAAAACGGTACTTGAAAAACTCCTGATTCCTGAGACAATCTTTAAATCCAATCTCTCTGATCAAGAACTTAAAATGGCTGATATGTTCTATTTCACCATATGGAATAAACCTATCAAAGAATCTGGTTTTTCAGACTCAGTAGAGGCTATAAATTCATTGAGAAAATATCCTGTTCTCTATTCTGAATTGAAAGATCTCCTTGACTATCTGATGTCTAAAATTGATTTTGTTGAAGAGGCGCTTCCTGGGGGACCTAAGCTTCCTTTGAAACTTTATAGTTCTTATTCAAAAAACCAGGTACTTGCAGCAATGGGAATTGAAAATCCGATATCGGTTCGTGAAGGAGTAAAGTATATTCCAGAAAAACATATGGATATACTCTTTGTAACTCTGAATAAGTCAGAAAAATACTATTCTTCCACAACTATGTACAATGATTATGCCATTGACAGCGAACTGTTCCACTGGGAGACACAGAGTACAGTTTCCCCGCACTCGCCAACGGCAGAAAGGTATTTTCATTCACAAGATAATAGAAATACAGTTTTACTATTTATAAGAGAGTTCAGGGAGAACCTTTTGGGTGCCTCACCGTATATATTTCTTGGCAGGGTAAGGCATAAAAACCACAGTGGAAGCAATCCTGTAAGTATAATCTGGAAAATGGAAAAACCAATACCGAAGAGATATCTTGAAATAACAAATAATATGCTTCCTGCATAATTTCTCATAGTTTCATCTAATATATCCAGGTATTCAATTATAACCATATGCTCGAACGCTTTAATGTTAAATTACTGCCCACGCTTAATTGGGCTCCTACTTAAGAGTTTAAATGTTCTATAAGGATATTTCTGGCTCTTCCTACTTTCGTGTGAGTAATTTTATTTGATATCTTTATATGTTATTTCAGTGACAAATGCTGGCTTTATTCAGCACTGGTTGAACCTAAACTGCCATGGAAGGTTTAGAAGGTATACCTTGATCTCGTGAAAAAGGTTGTTAAGAGATACATAACACAGGGGAATGGATCAAAGTTTCCCTTTCCCATCTGCTGGAAACAATGCAGGATCTATGATCATCTCATCGAAAGGATATGTAAAATTCTTACAATACTATGCCGCAAGATTGACGAAAGTCCATATTGGAAACATATTGAACTATTTCACCCACCATATAACAAACGCAAGGGCTGAAGGGATCAATTCAAAGATTGCAATAATAGAGAAGATGGCCTTCTATTACAGAAATAAGGAACATCTGAAGACAGCAATATATTTCATGTGCGGTAATTTAGAGCTTTATCCATGAACCCACACAAAAGTCGTA
>JAKBQO010000150.1 GCA_021835185.1 Thermoplasmata archaeon | reverse complement strand
GAACATTTTTGACATTTACCGGAACAGCATGGTATTTCTCTGGCAATTTTCTTATCATCTGGAAATGTTCAGATACATCGCCCTGTATATTTAATATCCCTATTTTCATAGATTATCAAAAAAAAAAATTTATCTGTTCTGCAGTTTTTCTATCTCGGAAATATCGAGTCCATGCATACCCTCAAGCCCGGAGGAAACATCGGCAAGCAATTTATAGTCCTCATAATTTTCTGTTGCATCCACTATTGCCTCTGCCATCCTCTGAGGATTCTGGGACTTGAATATTCCACTTCCAACAAAAACCCCATCCATTCCCATTTTCATCATGAGTGCTGCATCAGCAGGTGTTGCAATTCCACCTGCGGCGAAATTTACTAGGGGCAATCTTTTAATGTGCTTTATTTCCTTTAAAACTTTGAATATCTCATTTGATATCTGCCTGAAATCCATTCCATAGTATACATTATTATATGGCATTTCCTTCTCCGGCCCATATAAATCAGAGGCGGTTAATTTTCTAAGAGTAATATAGCTCTCAGATATTTTTTCTGCAACTTCATAGATTTCATCGGATGTCAGAGAATTAAGTATGTATATTCCATCATTAACAGTCCTTATGTGTCTTACAGCCTCAATTATGTTTCCTGTTCCTGCTTCGCCCTTGGTTCTTATCATGGCTGCCCCCTCGAATATTCTCCTCACAGCCTCCGGGAAGGTTCTGGCACCACATACGACAGGAACTTTATACAGCTTTTTATTTAAATGGTAGAATGGATCTGCAGGTGTTAAGACCTCACTTTCATCCAGCATATCCACACCAAGTGATTCCAGTATAGATGCCTCACTTAAATGGCCTATTCTTACCTTTGCCATTACAGGTATTGATACTGATTCTATTATCTCCTTTACCTTAAGTGGATCTGACATTCTTGCAACGCCACCCTGGGCACGTATATCGGATGGAACTCTCTCCAGTGCCATAACAGATACTGCTCCTGCCTTTTCTGCTATCTTTGCCTGCTCAGCGTTCGTAACGTCCATTACGACTCCGCCCTTGGTCATTTTTGCAAATCCACGTTTCAATAACTCGTCGCCGAATTTCATTTTCTTTAAATCTACCATAATATATCCATATAATAATTATGTATATACATTTTCCCGGTGCATTTATTGAAATAAATGAATACTTTCGGCCTAATACAAAAATATTTAATTTTAATGGTTATACTATGCTATGGACAAAAAGATTTCTATTATCGGCGCAGGAGCAGTTGGTGCAAGTGTGGCTCAAGTTCTGGCCATAAAGGACATTGCGGATATCAATATCTTTGATATAGTTGATGGCGTGGCACAGGGAAAGGCACTGGATATTCAGGAAGGGGCACCCCATTTCGGCTTTGACTGCAAATTGCAGGGATTTTGCACCCAGGACCCAAAAGAATATGCAAACCTCAAGGGATCAGATGTAATAGTCGTCACTGCTGGCCTCGCAAGGAGACCGGGAATGAGCAGGGATGACCTTCTAGTAAAGAATATAGGAATAATGAAGGATGTTGGCGAACAAATAAAGAAATATTCTCCAGAGTCTATAATTGTAGCGGTAACCAACCCTGCAGATATTATGGCATATGCACTTCAGAAGGCTTCAGGAATAAGCCCTGAGAGAATTATAGGGCTCGGTGGGTCACTGGACAGTTCCAGATTCAGGACTTTCCTTGCAGAGGCTCTCAATGTTTCTGTAAGAGATGTGAATGCCTTTGTTGTTGGAGGGCATGGTGATGATATGGTTCCATTTATACACTATTCTAGTGTGGCCGGAATACCAATATCAGAACTTCTAAGTGAGGAAAAAATACAGGAGATCATAAAAAGAACTAGATTTGGTGGCGGTGAAATATTAAATTATTACAAAACAGGAACTGCATTCTATGCGCCATCCATATCTATTACAGTTATGGTTGAATCAATTATAAATGATGAACACAGAGTAATTCCATGCGCAGCATACCTTACTGGAAAACATGCAGAGAATTATAAAATTAACAATGCCTTTATTGGGGTTCCCATAAAAATTGGTAAAAATGGCGTTGAGGAAATATATGATCTGAAATTCGGTGAAGCGGATGCAAAGGAATGGATGAAAAGTGTAGACTCTGTCAACAAGAACAATAAACTTGCTGATGACTATTTCGCATCCCACTGATAATTCAGTAGCAAACAAAAATATTATATTTTATTTCATTATAACAATCCATAAAAAATATATACTGGTGATAATTTCATGGAAAAAAAAGAATATGATGCAGTTATTTTAGGAGGCGGGCTAGCAGGATTGATGGCGGCCAATATAGTTGCAGCTTCAGGTTTTTCTGTGGCTGTGGTTTCTAAGGTTTTTCCAACGCGTTCCCATTCGGCAGCAGCTGAAGGAGGAATAGCGGCCTATGTTGTGGGAAATTCAGATCCAAATGATGATCCTGATTTTATGTCCTACGATGAGGTCAAGGGGGGGGACTATCTTGTCGACCAGGATGCGGCGGAATTACTGTCAAAAAAATCAGGAGAAATAGTAAATCTCCTCGATGCCTGGGGAGCTCCTTTCAACAGGCAACCTGATGGCAGAATAGCATTGAGGTATTTTGGAGGACAGACATATCCAAGAACAAGATTTATAGCAGATAAAACCGGCATGGCTTTATTGCATACACTGTTTGAACATTCAACAGGATTCAAGAATATAGATTTTTACAATGAATATTATGTCCTTGATATAGTTAAGGAAGGTAACAATGTAAATGGCATGGTTGCTATGGAGATGAAAACACTTGATCCCATATACCTGAAATCAAGAGCGCTTCTTATAGCATCCGGCGGAATAGGAATGATGTACAAACATACAACAAACAGCTATATCAACACTGGAGATGGCCATGGAATAGCATTGAGATCCGGAGTTGCTCTAAAAGATCCTGAATTTGTACAGTTCCATCCAACAGGGTTGTATCCATCCGATATATTGATAAGTGAAGCTGCAAGGGCTGAAGGTGCCATACTTAAAAACAACAAAGGCGAGCGTTTTATGGCACGTTATGCACCGCACAAATTTGATCTTGCTCCAAGGGATATTGTTTCGAGGTCAATGGCAATTGAAATTAGGGAAGGAAGAGGATTTGAAGGTGGATACCTTGGTCTTGATCTCAGGCATTTAGGCAAGAAATACATACTGGAAAGACTGGCTCTGGCTTATGACGCTGCAAAAAATTTCTCCGGTGTAGACGCTTCAGAGGAAATGATACCTGTACGGCCAGCCCAACATTACTTTATGGGAGGAATCGACGTTGATATCACTGGAACTAACCATGACCTGAATGGAATATTCGCAGCTGGAGAAGCCGCCTGTGTTTCTGTACACGGCGCAAACAGGCTTGGATCCAATTCACTTTTAGAAACTGTGGTATATGGAAGAGAAACGGGCAATGCCATGGTAGAATTCCTTAAATCCCATAAAAATATCGAATCAAATAGCAATGTGGAACCAATAATTGATAATGCCTATGCATACATAAAAAGGGAAAGCGGAGAACACTTCGGCATTCTAACTGAGGAACTCAGAGATATAATGTGGGATAATGTCGGGATCTTTAGAGACAACGATAAGCTTGCAGAGGCAATATCAAAAATAAAGGACCTCAGGGTACGGTCTAGAACAATGTATGTATCAGATAAAACTACAAATTATAACACTGAACTGTTTAATGCTCTGGAAACAAGAAATATGATCGATGTAGCATATGCCATGGCTACCGCTGCATTGAATAGAACGGAAACGAGGGGTGCCCATTTCAGGGATGATTTCCCGGTAAGGGACGACAAGAACTGGATGAAGCACACTGTAACCTACCTAGCCGGGGACGAGATAAAAATCTCCTACAAGCCAGTTATATATACAAGGTGGAAACCTGAAGCGAGGGTGTATTAAATGGAAGAAAAAGAAATTACCGTGAATATAAAGAAATATAACGAGAAAGACGGTGCATTCTGGAAGTCCTACAAGCTGAGTGTAGATAAATATACACAGATGACAGAGGTGCTTAGAAGGATAAAATCCGAACAGGACCCTTCCCTGGCATACCGTGCTTCCTGCCATATGGCCGTATGCGGGAGCTGTTCAATGAAAATTAACGGCATACCTTCACTTGCCTGCAGAACAATGGCATTGCAGTCAGCAGATGAGAAGAATGAACTCAACGTTGAAAGCATGGATTATTATCCCGGTGTCAGAGACCTTATAACCGATATAGATGTATTTTACGATAAAATCTACCAGGTAATACAG
>JAKBQO010000009.1 GCA_021835185.1 Thermoplasmata archaeon | reverse complement strand
TATTGTTACTTCAAGTTCTACCCCTTCTTACTATATTGAAAACGAAAGTGCGTGTAATAGCACTGAATATACATTTAACGTAACCGGCGGGATAAACCCGGATAACAATGGTGGTACGGAAAATTATATTATTTTAAAACAGGAGAACAAAACACTTTTTAGCATTTCGTATGGGAGAAAGGATACAATTACAACTGTTTCCGGTTCACAGGATTATAATGGGATATTAAATCTGTCCGGGGAGAATATAATGTATAGTGTCCATATAATAATGAACAACGGTATACAAAACCATGCCCTTATCTGGGAAGGAAAAGAACCGGCAATCCCCCATGTTATTGCCCTTAAAAATTCCTATAATTCTGGTAATATATCATTCATGTTTGGTGGACAATTCTCAAATCAAACTATAGGAAAATTATCGGTTAAACATTATACTGGCCTTCTACTTCCAGGTAGCCAGAACACACATAAATTGACACATCAAAAATCTTTAATTTTAAACCCTGCACCTATTAAAAAGAATCAGACTGCCTTTTTAGATTCCAGCTTAAATTCCATAATTTATATTCACGATAAGGGCGTAATTGAACGTTATAATTATCATACAAATAATTACTCAACTCTTGGGGAGATACACAATTTCCAGACTGAAAATATATCATCTATCCAATCCGGGAGCCATTATATCTATTATACGTGGAACAATTCATTTACCAGTATATACACAATTAATAAAACTGATCTGAGTGTGGAAAACTATACTTATAGAAACTATAATATGACACATCTACTATTTTTCAATGGAAACTATGTATTTTATAATCTGAATGGGGATATGACCTTTGCAAATGGTGATAAGATCAATATTGCCAATGTTTCCATCCTGAATGTCAACGTTTCCAGGGACATTAACATTATAGCCATGAATAAAACAGGTATTGAGAACTATACTGTTACTGCAGATGGCCAGATTTTAAAAACCGGTGAGCAGGGAATAACAGGACAGTATAACATTAAATATTTCTATATCAACAATGGAATTTCATCATACTTTGAGAGGGGCAACTTATCAAGGTCTATGAATGGTTATTTATACTATCATTTTTCATATATTGCAAATAATATAGGCATTGATAATGGCAATATTGTACAAAGCAGCCAGGGTAGTATGGAGGCACTTGGAATTAATGCTCCGGATACCGTGTCTTCATCAAATGGGACAATTATAGCCGCGAATGGACAGAATATAGAACTCTATAGCAATTTCACAATAGCATCGCCGTATAAGATTACTATCAGGTCTGTTAATGAAGATGTAAAATTCAACAACACAATATTAACACTGGATATAAACTCAAGTTTACCATACCATATCATAGCTGTAGCATTAAACAAAACATACAATACCAATAACAGCACCCTAAACCTTACATTTACAGGCATTCCCACTGGAAATTACACCATAGATTTTACGGTGTCCAACATTGCCGGCTATACATATAATGGTAGCTATGTTTTTCAGTATAACGATAGCAAATACATATCGAATAATACTGTTACTGCAATAAATAACGTAAGAATAATAAATGACAATGGCAAATTCTATGTTAAAATTAATGGAAACCTAACAGCCAATGCAACCATTGCGTGGTATGTAAATGGTAAATACTCTAATACAGGAAAAAGCCTTACAACAAAATTGAGCACAGGAATTGATAAAATATCTGTAAAAATAACTGATGGCGGGAAAACATATACAGATTCGAGGATTGTTTATTATACTGGAAACCTGCCATATTATGCCGGGTTTGCCGGTGTTTTTGCCATACTCGCCATATTTCTGTTCGAAACTCTTTATTTCAATAATAAAAACGTTGATGAGCTGATAATAGAATTAAACGGTTCTACACTGAAAAAAATACTGAAATCAGGTCGCAGGAAGAGAATTAGCGGGAAATTGATCAGGTCCAGAATAAAGGCGCTTAATATATCCGGTAAAATATCGATAGAAAGGGATATGGATAACCATAAATTTATTTTTGCAGATAAATCATTTATAAAATCGACCAGGGAGCCGGTTCACGGGAATAGAAATTCAGAAAATAATAATGGATTTAAGTAATTTTATCTGTATTACCTGATTTTCCGGTAAATGCAAAAATAATTAAATATATTAATATTATGATATTATGAAAATACTTGTTGTTGGGGCCAACAATTTCGGTCAAAAACATCTTTCCGGAATAAAGGGCATGGAAATAAGCATAGTAGAAAGAAAACCAGAAGTTATAGAAAAAACCGTGGAAAAATTCAAAATAGAGAATGTTTACAGCAGCTTCGAAGATGCAATAAAAGACCGCTTTGAAATAGTTGACCTGGTGGTACCCCATTATCTCCATAAGGAAATGGCTATAAAGGCCATGGAAGCTGGCAGCAATGTCCTTGTAGAGAAACCTATTGCCACTACACTGGATGACGGTGAGGCCATGATACGGGCGTCAAAGGATTACGGGGTAAAATTTATGGTTACAGACCAGTATTTCTTCGACCCATCGGTAAGGGCGGCTGTTAAATTTATAAAAGAAAATAGGATAGGAAGGATAAACACCATAATAGTTCGTGACCAGAGATTTTTTGAACATGGAGGCTGGAGAACCGATAAGGATCAAATGGGTGGAGGTGCCCTTATAGATGGGGGAATCCATTTTCTAGATACATTATTGAATTTTGGAGGGAACTATGAAAGCATTCATGGAAAAAGCATCCACGGAGGGTCTATTCTTAATGGTGAAGACAACACCGCTGCCTTATTCAAATTTGAAAATGGCACCTACGGATTATTTTTCTATTCATGGTCATACAGAAACCCGCCTGAATTGCCAGCATTTGAGATAATAGGCGAAAAAGGTTCCATATATGAGGATGTTAAATCCAGAACTTCCTGGGAAGTTGGAACACCTGTAAGGACTGTGTATGGCGACCTGATAGTCAATGGCGAGAATGCAAATGTAAAAAAGTATGATGTATATACCGCTGAAATAATGGAATTTGCGGATAGTGTCAAAAATAATACTGAGGTTCCTTTCCCTCCAGAATTAGCACTGCGGGATTTGAAAGCGGTACTGGACATATATAAGCTTTAAAAGAATGAATATATAAAAATTTAATATTATATTTTTATAAAAATGGTAAATTTATTGTGTGAGAAGTTCCAGTAAAGTTTCAGAGATCTTTTTCTCGTTTTCACTTATTTTGTCGGCTGGCAATTGTTCTCCTGTTACCAGATTTCCGTATGCAAGATGCACTGAAAGAGCTTTAACTCCCCTTAATTTAGCTATAAAGTAAAGCCCGGCACCTTCCAGTTCCACTGCAATATTCCCATCCTTTGCCAGTTTCTGGGCGAATTCCTTATTATGGGTCATCAGGGCATCGCTGGTAAATACATTTCCCACAACAGGCCCGAGCCCTGCAGCCGAAAGTTTTTCCTCTTCAGCCTTGAGCATCCCGTAATCCGGTGTCAAAGCTATTGAATACTCATCTCCAAGATACTGTTTGAATACTCCGCCAAAGTTATAAGAATATCCTATGGGCAGTATTGGTGTTCCAGGCTTTACCTTATCAGACACAGAGAAGGATGAACCGAAACGCACAATTTGTTTTGCACCCATTCCTATTAAATCATCCACAACAAGTGCCATGGATGGAATTCCTATTCCATGAAATACCGTTGTAATTTTCTTACCGTTGTACTCTCCTGTATATGTATGATAACCTGCAAATTCAGACACTTTCTCCGTATTTTTCAGGTATGAATTGATAATTTTCTGCCTGTCCAGATTTCCAAGTATAACTACCTTATCACTTATCTGACCTTTTTCAGCTTTTATTATTGCCATGATAATGAATTACAATTTAACCCATATATATTATGTAGTTGCATACATAACGGCAAAATTTAAAATACTATCCAGATATATACTTATTAATTGACTATAATCCGTTATAATGTACAATTTTTGCGCATAAATAGTAAAGTTTATAAGTGGTAAAATTGGCATCTGCCCTGTTCATATTGAAAAAAGTTTTATGGAAGTTTGCGTTTAAATAAATATGTACGATGACATAATTCCACTTCAAACAAGCTTGCAGAATAATAAGAAAGATTATGCAATAGCCACTGTAATTAAAACAGCGGGATCATCAATAGCCAAACCGGGCTTCAAGATTCTCGCATCCGGCAAAAACATTTTATACGGTACACTGGGAAGCCCCTCACTTGATAAGGTTGTTCTAGGTGAATTAAATGCTTCCATTGAAAAACAGGAAACAAAATACCTTAAAATTGCACTGGATAAGGACAATAAAACCTCGGATTATTCCATGAATACTACATGTGGTGGAATGATAGAATTATTCATTGAGCCATATGTACACCGACGTAACATAGTAATGCTTGTGGAATCCAATGATGATAAGCTTCTTGAAGCTATGATGGGGCTTATGGATTATACCGGCATGGAGCCCGTTGTAATCAATATAAACAAGAAGGAAGAAACTGACAAACTCATGTCGGAGGATTACAGTGAAGACTTTGTGGTTCTTCTAACCAAGACTGAGAACGAAATAAAATTCATATCACATTTTCTTAAAAATAAGCCGGTGTATCTCTCCATAGTTTCAAGCAAAAACAGATTCAATAAGGACATAGAACAGGTTAAAACTCAGTACCCTGGACTTGATACCTCCCTGATAAAATGCCCTGCAGGAATAGATATAAAAGCTATTACCATAAATGAAATTGCCATCAGCATAGTTGCTGAAATCATAAAAGAGAAAAATTTACACCATATAAAATAAATTAATTTTCACTGTACGTTGCCATATTTCCGGGCCCTTCGTGGATAGTAACCTTTAACCTGAAATTTTCCATCAGGCCCAGTAGTTTTGCAAATATTTTATCATAACAGTATTTTGCTATGAATTCCGCTGTGTCGGCAGAATGTGGAAAGACAAAAATGTCTGATCGGGACATTGTGCCTCTGTATTTGTCCCTTACATAAATATCTATAAATCCAGGGTTTTCATTTTGCCTTATATCATCTTCAGGTATCATGAATTTATGGTCCATGTTCTCTATCACAGGCTTTATTGCCTGCTTTACTATGGTGAAATCAATTGCCATTCCACTGCTTTTTACCCCATCGGAGTCTATTATAACATCTATAGAATAATCGTGGCCATGGAAATTTTTGCACTTTTCATTATCAGGAACGTAATGGCCAGAACTCCATGTTAAACCCTTTAATGCCCCTACAACTTCAATCCTGTACATTTTACTCACCCATCATCTTTAACGCTTCATTCTTGAGCGATTCCAGTTCAGTCTTTACCACATCGCTATATTTTACAGATGAAGTTACCATGGTTGCACTTTCCTGCTTAACCCCCCGCATCATCATGCACATATGCTGCCCATTGGCCGTGACCATGACAAAGAGCGGATTTAAATTATCATAAAGCAAATTTACTATTTCGGATGTCATGTTTTCCTGTAGCTGTGGTTTGCTTGCTATTTTATTTACAGAACGTACCAGTTTACTCACCCCTGCTATGTATCCGCCAGGGCGTGGAAGGTATGCTATATTTATATTTCCGAAAAAGGGCAGCAGATGATGAGAACACATTGAATAAAATGATATATTTTTGACAATTACCATGCTCTCGTGCCCGGTAATTTTAAACTTTGTGAAAGTGAAATTCCTTGCTCCGTACCATTCTCTGTAGAAATTTTCAATGCGGCGTGGAGTATTTTTAAGTTCCTCATCATTGAACCACCCGTATTCTTCATGCAGGTTATAAACCAGAGCCTTTATGCTTTCTTTTAATATATCTCTACTATTTTCTTCCATTTATACCCCCCTTATTTCCCCGTATATGTATTTATGTTCCTGAAGCATCAACCGTGCGTTTGAAGGTGCCTTATCAATAAACGCGTCTGCAAGCATCTTTATGTCTGTGCCGTATACAGGCTGTACTACTATTTTCACATTTTTGCCTATCTTTTCAATTTCTTCCATTGCAACATTGAAGTCATTTAAATCGTTTACGACAAATTTTATATAATCGCCTTCTTCCATGTATGAAATATTTTTATCATTGAATTTTCTGTACATCCCTGATGATGGAAGCTTGAAATCTATATCCTTCTTAACTTTTACATGGTTGGGCAAAAAACGCCCTATGTCCAGGCTGCCTGAGGTTTCCAGCAGTATATTATATTCCTCTGAAAGCCTGTCCACAAGAACAGAAATATCCTTCTGAAGCAGTGGCTCTCCACCTGTCAGGCAGATCCAGGATGCTCCATGCCCACTATTAATATTCCTGGCTGATTCAACTATTTCATCTATTGACATTTCTTTCCCTTCGTAAAAGGAGTACTTTGTATCACACCATGAACACCTGAGGTTGCAGTATTCCGTACGTATGAAAACCATCTTTTCACCGGAATAAAGACCTTCCCCCTGAATGCTGAGAAATATTTCATTTATATACATTTTTAAAAACCTTAAATAAGGGCTATTAATGAATTTCCAGTTCATTCAGTGTTGATTCAGGGTTGTATTTTCTGGTGAACTCTATGTTATCAAATTTAGTTATTTTAACTTCCATCAATGGGTCAGCAATTCCGGAGAAAAAGTGCCCGCCATAAAGGCCATGGTCTTTTCTTGCCACTCCTATATGTATGTGGAACCTGTTTTTGTCATTTGCAATTGAACCATGGAATGCCACAAGCTCTGATCTGTCCTCTATTAGCAATTCATCATATTTGTTTATATTCCAGTACCCGATTTTCAAATTTTTTATCATGCCTATGCCCATATCAATGAATCCTGTTTTAATTGAGTATTTTTCAACAAGAATATTTAAATTGGACAGAACATCTTCATTAGCTTCAAATTTAGCCACTATTATATTATTTTCAGCATTAGATTGCATGAATGCAGATACTTTAAATGTATTAATTCTTTGTTATGCCAACAACCCAGAGGAACATAGTAACAGCAAAAGACATTCCCAGAACTATGGATAATATATCGATAGGGAGCACATGTGCAAGATAAAGCTTGAAGTGCGATATAATATAACTTACTTCTATTACGGTAATTATGCCTATTATTATATTCACTTTTATCAGGTTTTTAACCCGCTTATTTTCCACGCCTTCAGTATATAATAATTGAATATAATTTTAAGGATTGTAAATGTATAACTTCAATAATATAGAAATAGCAAATAAATTTATCCAGTAATTCCGGAAACAAATAGTTCATGGACTCCTGTATTTCCTGTAAGTTCCGGATGGAATGTCAAAGCCATTATATTTCCTTCTCTCACAATAACAGGTTTTCCATTTTCTAAACCAAGCACTTCTGAATTCCCGGTAGATTCAATCTCAGGAGCGCGGATGAACACGGCATCAAAGTTTCCTATTCCGGATATGTTTATTTTCTGTATGAACGAATTGATCTGCCTTCCATAGGCGTTTCTTTTTATGGATATATCGATAAGGTTCATGCCTTCCACCTGTTTGTCGCCTGTATCCCTGGAAACGAGTATTGCGCCTGCACATGTACCCATAATATGTAGGCCCGAATGTGCCATTTCAACAATCTTTTCATACATTCCTGATTTTTTGAGAAGCATGTATATAACTGTGCTTTCGCCACCAGGTATAATTAACCCGGATATGCCAGCAAGGTCATTTACAGTTTTAACCATAACTGGAACAGCATGGTATTTCCCTGGCAATCGTTTTATCATCTGGAAATGCTCAGACACATCTCCCTGTATATCCAGTATTCCGATTTTCATAAATATTCAAAAATAATTTATCTGTTTTGAAGTTTTTCTATCTCAGATATGTCAAGCCCATGCATGCCCTCAAGCCCGGATGAAACATCTGAAAGCAATTTATAGTCCTCATAATTTTCAGTTGCTTCAACTATTGCTTCGGCCATCTTCTGTGGATTTTTGGATTTGAATATTCCGCTTCCCACAAATACGCCATCCATGCCCATTTTCATCATCAGTGCAGCATCGGCAGGTGTAGCAATTCCACCGGCAGCAAAGTTAACCAGTGGAAGCCTCTTCATATGCTTTATCTCCTTTAATACCTTAAATATCTGATTGGATATTTCCCTGAAATCCATTCCATAATATACATTATCATATGGCATTTCCCTATCTGCACCGTAAAGGTCTGATGCTGTCAGGTTTCTCAAAGTGGTGTAGCTTTTCGATATGTTTTCGGCAACCGCGTACATTTCGTCTGATGTGATGGAATTCAATATGTATATACCATCGTTAACAGTGCGAATATGCCTGACTGCTTCTATTATATTTCCTGTTCCCGCTTCTCCCTTTGTCCTTATCATTGCTGCGCCTTCAAATATCCTTCTCACTGCTTCTGGAAAAGTCCTTGCACCGCATACAACCGGAACTTTATACATTTTTTTATTTATATGGTAAAATGGATCTGCAGGAGTGAGCACTTCGCTTTCATCAAGCATATCAACACCCAGTGATTCCAGTATTGAAGCTTCGCTTAAATGCCCTATCCTGACTTTGGCCATAACAGGTATAGAAACAGAATCAAGGATTTCTTTAACCTTAAGTGGATCTGACATCCTTGCAACTCCACCCTGGGCACGTATATCGGAAGGAACCCTTTCCAGTGCCATTACGGAAACTGCACCTGCTTTTTCGGCGATTTTTGCCTGTTCAGCATTGGTAACATCCATAACAACACCTCCCTTTGTCATTTTAGCAAATCCGCGTTTTAATAATTCATCCCCATATTTTAACTTCTGTAAGTCCAGCATAATAAAACTATATAATAATTACATATTTACACTTTCCCGATGTATCTATATCTTTGAATACTTTCGGGATAATACAAAAATATTTAATTTGAAAGGCTATACCAATCTATGGACAAGAAGATTTCTATTATTGGCGCAGGAGCAGTAGGTGCAAGTGTAGCACAGGTTCTGGCTATCAAGAATATCGCAGATATAAACATTTTTGATATTGTTGAGGGCGTTGCAGAGGGAAAAGCACTGGATATACAGGAAGGAGCACCACATTTTGGCTTTGATTGCAAATTGAAGGGATTTTGCACCCAGGACCCTAAGGAATATGCAAATTTAAAAGGTTCAGATGTAATAGTAGTTACAGCCGGGCTTGCAAGAAGGCCAGGAATGAGCAGGGACGATCTTCTGGTAAAGAATATAGGAATAATGAAGGATGTTGGGGAACAGATTAAGAAATATTCACCGGATTCAATAATAGTTGCTGTAACAAATCCAGCAGATATAATGGCATACGCATTGCAGAAGGCATCCGGAATTAGCCCCGAGAGAATAATAGGATTGGGCGGATCACTGGACAGTTCCAGATTCAGGACTTTCCTGGCTGAAGCACTTAATGTATCTGTAAAAGATGTAAATGCCTTCGTAATAGGTGGCCATGGTGACGATATGGTTCCGTTTATACATTACTCCAGCGTTTCAGGAATACCCATATCCGATCTTCTTAGCGAAGAGAAAATACAGGAAATCATTAAAAGAACCAGATTTGGAGGAGGCGAGATACTTAACCTTTACAAAACAGGAACAGCGTTCTATGCACCATCAATATCCATTTCTGTAATGGTTGAATCTGTAATTAACGATCAGCACAGGGTGATTCCATGCGCAGCATACCTTACAGGAAAACATGCAGAAAATTATAAAGTCAGCAACGCCTTTATCGGAGTTCCAATAAAAATTGGAAAGAATGGTGTTGAGGAAATATATGATTTAAAATTCAGTGAAGCGGATGCAAAGGAATGGATGAAGAGCGTGGAATCTGTAAAGAAAAACAACAAACTTGCAGATGATTACTTCGCATCACACTGATAATTCGTATAAAACAAAAATATTATATTTTATTTCATTATAACATTACATAAAAAATATATACTGGTGATAATTTCATGGAAAAAAAAGAATATGATGCAGTTATTTTAGGAGGTGGGCTAGCCGGATTAATGGCTGCCAATATGGTTGCGGCAGCTGGTTTTACTGTTGCTGTAGTTTCGAAGGTTTTTCCAACACGTTCGCATTCTTCAGCTGCAGAAGGAGGCATAGCAGCCTACATTATGGGTAATTCTGACCCGAATGATGATCCTGATTTTATGTCCTATGACGAGGTCAAGGGAGGAGATTATCTGGTAGATCAGGACGCTGCTGAATTGCTGTCCAAAAAGTCTGGTGAGATAGTTAATTTGCTGGATGCGTGGGGAGCCCCTTTTAACAGGCAGCCCGATGGAAGGATAGCATTAAGGTATTTTGGAGGGCAAACCTATCCAAGGACAAGATTTATTGCGGATAAAACCGGAATGGCATTGTTGCATACCCTTTTCGAGCATTCAACGGGATTTAAGAATATTGATTTTTACAATGAATATTACGTCCTTGACATTGCAAGAGAAGGCGATAGTGTAAATGGGCTTGTAGCAATGGAAATGAAAACACTTGATCCCATATACCTGAAATCAAGGGCATTGCTCATAGCATCAGGTGGAATAGGCATGATGTACAAACATTCAACAAACAGTTACATCAACACTGGTGATGGGCATGGCATAGCATTGAGGTCCGGTGTGGCACTTAAGGACCCGGAATTTGTACAGTTCCACCCAACCGGGCTTTATCCATCCGATATACTGATCAGCGAAGCGGCAAGGGCTGAGGGTGCAATATTAAAAAATAACAAGGGAGAAAGATTCATGGCACGCTATGCACCACATAAGTTTGACCTTGCACCCAGGGATATTGTTTCCAGGTCCATGGCAATTGAGATCCGTGAGGGCAGAGGATTCGAAGGCGGATATTTAGGCCTTGACCTCAGGCATCTGGGAAAGAAATACATCCTGGAAAGATTGACACTGGCATACGATGCAGCAAAGAACTTCTCAGGCGTGGATGCTGCTGAAGAGATGATACCGGTAAGGCCGGCACAGCATTACTTCATGGGTGGCATAGATGTTGACATAACAGGAACTAACCATGACCTGAAAGGCGTATTTGCAGCCGGAGAAGCCGCATGTGTTTCTGTGCATGGTGCTAACAGGCTGGGTTCAAATTCACTTCTGGAAACCCTTGTATATGGAAGGGAGACCGGGAATGCCATGGTAGAATACCTTAAATCCCATAAAAAAATAGAGTCAAACAGTGACGTGGAAAAGCTGGTAGATAATGCCTATGCCTACATAAAGAGAGAAAGCGGCGAGCATTTCGGTGTCCTGACAGAGGAACTCAGGGATATCATGTGGGACAACGTTGGCATATTCAGGGACAAGGACAGGTTATCACAGGCTATTTCGAAAATAAAAGATCTGAGAACAAGATCAAGGTCCATGTATGTCACGGACAAATCAACAAATTACAACACAGAACTATTCAACGCGCTGGAAACAAGGAATATGATCGATGTTGCATATGCTATGGCTACTGGAGCATTGAACAGGACAGAAACAAGGGGTGCACACTTCAGGGATGATTTCCCTGAAAGGAATGATAAGGACTGGATGAAGCATACCATAACATATCTTGCCGGAGATGAAATAAAAATAACGTACAAGCCTGTTACGTATACAAGATGGAAACCTGAAGCGAGGGTGTATTAAATGGAAGAAAAAGAAATAACCGTGAATGTTAAAAAATATAATGAGAAAGACGGTGCATTCTGGAAGTCCTACAAACTTAGTGTGGATAAATATACACAGATGACGGAGGTTCTTAGAAGGATAAAGTCCGAACAGGATCCTTCACTGGCTTACCGTGCATCCTGCCATATGGCTGTTTGTGGAAGCTGTTCAATGAAAATAAATGGTGTTCCATCTCTGGCATGCAGGACAATAGCTTTGCAGGCTACAGATGATAAGAATGAAATTAATCTGGAGAGCATGGACTATTATCCAGGAGTCAGAGATCTTATAACAGATATAGACGTGTTTTACGACAAGATGTACAAGGTAATGCCGAGACTGGTAGCCGATAATTCCGTACTTTCAGGGGAAAATGAACAGAGGATGACCCCTGAAGACCAGACTGAAGTATGGAAATTTGAAGAATGTATTTACTGTGGCCTTTGCGTCTCTGCATGCCCGTCTGTAAAGGAAGATGAACAGTTCCTGGGTCCTGCTGCCCACGCAAAGGGATTCAGGTTCGTGGATGATGAAAGGGACACAAAGAAGCAGGAAAGGTTAGACCTTTTAATGGACAGTGCATACAGATGTACTTCATGTTATATGTGCTATGAGGTGTGCCCCCAGGATGTACAGCCAGTAATTGCAATAAAGAAAACAAAGAACTATCTTGACGAATACAAAGGAAATACTGCGATAACAGTTGCGGCAAGAAAGCATGACGATGCCATAGAAAATCTTATATCGTCAACAGGAAAAATAAAAGAATCAACACTATTTTTGAAAAGTTTCGGATTTGGTGAAGCAATGAGGGATGCGGTAGACATGCTGAAAGCAGGCAAATTCAAATACGCATTCGAGAAAGATTCCAAAGTTAAAAATATGGATGAAATAAAAAAATTAATGGGTGAAAAGAAATGAAGGTAGCATATTATCCGGGATGTGCATCCCACGGAATAGCGAAAGATGTTGATATAGCCACACAGTTAATAGCAAAGGATCTTGACCTTGAGTTAATGGAGGTTGACGACTGGAACTGCTGTGGTGGAGGATTTATGGATGATAAAAATGAATCATCACATACATCCTTGAATCTTAGAAACCTTGAGAAGGTAGAAAAAATGGGGTATGACAAAATGGCAACTCCGTGCAGTGTCTGCCTTAATTCACACAAAATGGCAGTTGACAAATATGAAAACGACCCTGTTCTAAAAGAAGATGTTGACCAGAGATTAAAAAACGCCAATATGGAGGAATACGATAACGGGGTTGAATCTGAACACTTTATATGGGTATTAATAAGGGACGTTGGAATAGAAAACATCAGGAAACATGTTAAAAGGCCCTTAACAAATATCAAGGTTGGAACGTATTACGGATGCCAGCTGCTGAGGCCATCAAATGTAATGGGATTCGAATCTGCATTCAATCCACACAGTGTAATGGACCTTGTAGCCGCAACCGGTGCAACACCCGTAGCTTTCCCGATGAAGTCAGCATGCTGTGGTTTTCCCCTGATGGGATCAAACCCAACTGTGGCACTGAAAATGGCGAACAACGTACTCAGCAGTGCAAGGGACAATGGTTCGGAAATGCTTGTCCACCCATGCTCACTTTGCCACCTGCAGCTTGATGTTACACAGACTAAGATACAGAGGGAGTTTAAACAGGACTGGAGGCTCCCTGCACTATACATAACACAGCTTATCGGGCTTTCATTCGGTTATTCGCCAAAGGAACTGGGATTGTCAAAAATGTCAATGGAATATCTTAGTTCAAGAGGCATATCATGAACTACGACGACCTTCTAAAAGGTACTGAAATAACAGGCAAATCGGAAATTCCACCCAGACCAGGTGAAGCCCCATTTGCCACTGAAATTTATTATAAAAAAGATGACCTTTTCTATGGGAAACTCCATGTACGAAAATTAAACAATGCTATGTACCTGTCAGTAATTTCTAAAATTCCATTTAACTGGAAACAGCTTGTAGGAGATATGAAATTCTCCGGCACTATGGTTGACTCCGCCGGAGGACTCCTATGGCTAAAGGAAAGTGAGAAAACACTTGCCCAGGATCTTGCTTACATTGAGCAATATCTTACAGATATGAAAAACAAGGATGCTAAAAACAAAGACTCTAAGAAATAGGCTATTAATAATATTTTTTTAATTATGAAACAGTAATTTTATTTACACTCTAAAAAATTTATTTATGGAATTAAAAAAATTAATTTTATAATTCTATATCGTTTTCAGAGAATGTTTTTATAGGGTCTACTATTGTATACCCATCCCTATCGGAAACATCCTGCAATGCGGGCGGGTATTTCAGGTAATCTGGAATTACACCTGCAAGCCTTTTGGTATAGCTCGGTATTGTATTGTTCTCATAGAATATTCCAATGGGTATGTGGTCTCCCCATTCCAGAGATTTCCTGTAGCCTCTGTCGAATTTTGCCTCATCCTCTTCCTTGCTGTTAACAACAGGGTCCCATGATTTGTCATCCTCAAGTTTGTACACTCTCTGCCTGTACCAGTCAAGTGTGTTAACATCATTGTATGTAGGGCATGGCTGAAGCACTTCTATTACTGCTGAACCCTCGTGTTTTATTGCTCTCTGGATTAATTCTGAAAGCTGCTTTATCTCCGATGAGAAAGCCCTTGCAACAAATGAGTATCCTGATGCCATTGCAAGCGTAATAGGATTAATTTTTCCCAATATGTTTGGCCTTGGAAGGCTTTTTACCTTTTCTCCCAGCGGGAGTGTTGGTGCTGCCTGTCCTTTTGTTAATCCGTATACTGAATTATTGTACAGTAAGACTTTTACTCCTGAGTTTCTCCTTCCTTCACCTACAAAATGGCCGGCTCCGATACTCAGCAGGTCTCCATCGCCGCCCATAACGAGTACGTTAAGGTTTGGATTGGCGAGTTTTACACCCACTGCATATGGAATTGCCCTTCCGTGAAGGGTATGTGTTCCGGCTATGTTTAGATAGTGGGGTGTTTTTCCAGAGCATCCTATACCGGATACTGCTACAACATCTTGAGGATCCATTTTCATAGCTGACAAAGCCTGTGTTACCGCACTTACTATACCAAAGTCACCACATCCAGGGCACCAATCTATTGTTATATTGTTCCTGAAGTTGTAACCACTACCCTTATCTGATACGCTTTTTTGCATTTTTACCACCTTATGAACCTTCCTGGAGTACTTCCAGGGCTGGTTTCTTTTCCATTATATTCTTTGTTGACCTTAGAATTTCGTCCAGGGTCATATGCCTGCCATTATATTTCAAAATGAAATTTTCTATTTTTATGCCGGTATTCATTCTTATTACCTTTGCAGCCTGTGCAGTCATATTGCTTTCAACATCTATTATAAGATGGGAATTTTTCAGTACCTTCTCAACATATTCTGCAGGGAAAGGCTCGAACATTCTCAGGTATAAGAGGTTAGCTGATACGCCCTGCTTCTTGAGCTCGTCTATTGCGTCAAGCAGCAAGCTTTTCTGGCTTCCCCATGTAATATATGTTATATCTGCATTTTTATCACCGTAAAGTACGACCTTGTCTTCAAGAGGTATCTCATTGTCTGCTGTAATGAGTTTCTGCATCCTCTTTTCCATCATTCTATCTCTCATTTTTGTATCCTCTGTAACATGGCCAAGCTCATCATGCTCATCGCCAGTCATCCAGAATATATCCTTTCCGAATACTCCGTATGGAGATATGCCGTCCTCAGTATTTAAGGAATACCTTTTGAAGTTTTCATGGTCTGTGTTTTCATTGTATTTTACAATCTTTACCTTTTTAACATCTATTTCCGGCACAAGATCCATTGTATTTGCAAGGGTTTTGTCTATCATATGTATAACCGGCATCTGGTACCTCTGTGCATAATTTAAAGACTTCATCCCATCGTATATGCATTCTTCCATATCGCCGGATGACATGACTATCTTCGGGAATTCACCATGGCCTGTGTTCAACGCGAACAGTAAATCTGCCTGCCCGTTCCTGGTTGGCAAACCGGTTGATGGCCCGCCACGCTGGTAAAATGTAATCACAACAGGTATTTCTGTCATTCCTGCATAGCCTATACCTTCCGCCATCAATGAGAACCCTGGCCCGGATGTTGCTGTTGCAGTCCTGGTGCCTGTTAATGCTGCACCATTTGCCATGTTTATTGCTGAAAGTTCATCTTCGCACTGTACTACTACTAAACCTGCTTTTTTCAGGTCTTTTCCAGCGGTTTCAAGGAATTTCATCTCTTCATGGCTTTCCAGCAATGTGCTTTCATCACTGGCAGGTGTAATCGGGTAATATGTCTGGAATCTTAATCCACCCATCAACTTGCCAAGAGCTGTTGAATCGTTGCCGGTTAACAGCATTCTTGGAGGTGCTGGATATGTTGGAAGTGTTTCAACCTTAATTGATGAATTCTCCACATAATCATATGCAGCCTTTATTACATTTATATTGGACTCAATTACTTTCGGCTTCTTCTTAAAAGCGAATTTAATACCATCATTTGCATGGTATATGTCAAGTCCAAGCAATGCAAGTGTTGTCCCGGCTCCCAAAGTATTATAATACCGGTTTGCCGGCCCACCGTGGACATTCTCATTTATGAGTTTATCGAATGGTATTGCAATTACATCAATGCCTGTCTTTTTAAAATAATCCAGAACTCCCTGTACATCATAGGTAAGATTTCTTGATGAAAGTTCTTCCTCAATTCTGCCAAGTGTATCAGATGTGATCATTCTGGCATTTTTCAGATTAAATCCGTTAAAAGCTGAATCATATACCACTCTTGATCCCTTTGCAACATCGAACATGTGTTCAAATAATGTATCCGGATCAAGAGCCACCATTATATCCACCGGATATTTCAGTGATTTTGGCCTTTCGTGCTTTATTCTAAAATGTATGTAGCTATGCCTTCCTTTAATATTGGAATGGAATTCCCTTATCCCGTAAATATTATAGCCGGCCAATGAAAATGCCATACTAATCATATTTGCAGCACTATCTATTCCTCCGCCTTGTGGACCTCCCACAAGAAGATTGATATCAGTTTCCTGCATTGTTATCCTATGATAAGCCTAATTTAATTTAAAAACTTTATCATCGGATTATAAGTATGAAATTTTAAATAGGTACTTTTTTTATTACAAAAATCTGATTTTTCTGTAGATAAATTGAATTTTTTATATGTATTTTAACCATTCCATGACGGGATCGTCGTCTATCATGTCCATTTCTGTCTTGCCAAATGCAGATATGGTTACGAATTTAGTAAAATAAGCTACACCATCTTCTATGTATCCATACATCACGTGCTCTACAGATTCTCCTTCCGGAAAATGCGCTTCGGCTTCAGGTGCATTCGGTACAAAATGAAGGTCAAATTTATCTCCATCGGTGTAAAGCCGGTATGATGAATTTTCCATTACATAATTTTTCAGTGTTTCAAAATTAATATTTGGTTTCATAAAATGAAATTAAATCAAAATATATAAATATAACATATTTCCAATTATTTCTGCAGCAATGATGGTATGTCATCAGGATAATTGGCAACTTTTATTCCAGCGTCTTTAAATGCTTTGATTTTTGAGTCTGCGGTTCCGGTACCTTTTTCTATAATTGCACCTGCATGGCCCATCTTCTTTCCTGGTGGAGCGCTGATTCCTGTTATATACCCCGTTACCGGTTTCTTTACATATTTTTTGATATATTCTGCTGCCTTTTCCTCCTCGCTTCCCCCGATTTCTCCAACAAGGACAATCTGCTTTGTCTGCGGGTCTTCGTTGAATATTTTAATTATATCTGAGAAAGTTGTTCCAATTATCGGGTCTCCTCCAAGGCCTATTACTGTGCTTTCACCGAATCCTGCATCTGTAACCGCCTTAACTATTTCATATGTAAGCGTCCCGCTTCTTGAAGCTACAGCTACATCCCCTACGCGGAATATATTATTTGGCATGATCCCTATTTTAGCCTGCCCGGCAACTGTTATTCCTGGGCTATTTGGCCCTATCATGAAAACACCCTTTCTCCTTGCCTCATGGTAAAGTTCCATTGTATCGTGTACCGGCACATGTTCTGTAAGTATGTATATTAATTTTATGCCATTTTCTATTGCTTCCAGGGCAGCATCCTTTACAAATGGAGCCGGAACAGATATCATCGAAGCATCTGGCTTCAGATCCAGTGTGTCTGCCACATTATTGTAAACATCTACACCGTTGACTTTTGTTCCGGCTTTTCCCGGAGAAACGCCGGCTACAACATTTGTGCCGAACTTTATCATTTCGCCTGAATGGAATGCTCCCTGATGTCCTGTCATTCCCTGGACTATTACCTTTGTTTCCTTGCTTATTATAACCATTTTATTCAACCCCCTGTATACGGGATAATTCTTTTACAGCATCTGTCATGTTGGTGAAAGCTTTTATACCGCTTTCAAGAAGAATTTTCTGCCCTTCCTCTTCATGCACACCGCTGAGCCTGACAACTATAGGCTGCTTTATATCAAATTTCTTTTTTGATGAAACTATTCCATTTGCTACCGTATCTGCCTTTGTTACACCGCCAAATATATTGACAAATATCAATTTCGGCCTGGCACGCATTACAAATGAAAATGCATCTTCAACAATTTCAATATTGTCTGTACCCCCAAGATCAAGGAAGTTTCTTGGCTTAAGTTTGTGCAGCGTTAAAGAGTCCATGGTTGCCATTGTTAATCCTGCACCGTTTGCTATAACGCCTATGTCACCATCCATTTCTATAAAGGTAAAGCTCTTTGATGCTGCTTCATTTTCCAGAGCAGTTTTGTCCGGATCTGTTATCATATAATCCTTATGCCTGTACAGGGCATTGTCATCTATTATTACTTTTGAATCTCCTGCTATTATGTTATTTTCTGAATCTATTACCAGCGGATTTATCTCGGTAAGCAGTGCATCCTCACCCACAAAAGCTTTGTATAGTGAAGAGAGAAGGTTGCTGAACTGTTTTTTATTCTCAACAGGAATATAGGAAAGGGCTTCCCTTGCTATATAATCAGAATACCCTACCATCGGGTCTATGTGTATTTTATGGATGTTTTCTTCCGGAACGCTCTCTATTTCCATTCCACCATCTGCCGATAGAATTATGACAGGCTCTTTTGTTGCACGATCTAGTGTAATGCTCAGGTATATTTCCTTTTTAATGTTAAGCATACGCTCTATGAGCAATTTCTTTACCGTAAGATTATTTATGGTAGAATTCAACAGCTTGTCCGAAAACTCTGATAATTCATTGCTGTTCCTGGCGAATTTAATACCGCCTGCTTTGCCTCTTTTCCCTGAAAGAATCTGTGATTTAATAGCCACAGGATATTCGAACTTTCTTAACTCTCCAACATTTTCTATTACATATCCGTCGGGTACCGGTATTCCGTATTTTTTGAATATTTCCTTACCCATGTATTCATAAAGATTCATTGAAATCTATTATACATTAATAAAGGATATATAATATTATTTTTCAGGGAATAAGTTTAATGGCAATTATAGCCGGATTTTCTAAATTTTTTTATTTTTATGCCATTCAACAGCTACCCGACTTTATTTTCAAAGTATGTAATATTTTAAATGATAACATATTTAAATAAGAATTAGCATTAGGAGAACGATGATATACAGGGAATTCGGCAACACGTCGTTCAAAACCTCAACGATCGGCATGGGCACATACTACGATATGCGATGGATATTCAAAACATACCTGGGCATATATTCTGGCAAAGATCAGAAAATAGATGCATACAGGGCAGGAATAGACAACGGGATTAACCTCATTGATACAGCAGAGTTGTACCGTACAGAGAAACTTGTTGGAACAGCAATAAAATCGTACAAAAGGGATGAATTATTCATAGCTACAAAGGTATTCCCCACACACCTATCACCGAAATCCCTTGAAAAGGCCCTGAACCGTAGCCTTAAAAATCTTGATACAGATTATATTGATTTATACCAGATACATTTTCCAAATCCTGCAGTAGACCTTAAAAAAACTATGCGTACCATGGAGAAGATGATAGATACAGGAAAGATGAGGCATATAGGCGTAAGCAATTTCACACTAAACCTTTTAAAGCGTGCACAGGGAATACTCTCAAAATATGAAATAACATCGATCCAGATAAATTATAATGTCTTCCATAGAAACAGCCAGAAAGCCATGATAGATTATTGCAATAAAAATCATATAGCTGTAATGGCATATTTTCCCCTGGGGCATGGGAAGGTAACGCAACCACAATTTAATAAGTATTTTGACCATGTAAGAAAAACTATAGGGGACGTTCCCAATGCCAATATAGCGCTTGCATACCTCATAAGCAGGAATCAGAATGTATTTCCTATTCCAAGGGCTTCGAACAGGGCCCACGTTTTGCAGAATGCAAAGAATTCAGATATTCTTTTAAATGAAGATGATATAAAATACCTGGAAAAGAATCTATGATTTCAGGTTAAAATAAATATATATAATATGTTTCAATCAATAAATTGACCGAAATGATAATTGCATCCATATCCTTCAGGGAAGGAAAGCTTGAAGAATCTGACAGCCGGTCCAGCATGGAGTTGGAAGATATAAAAAAGACACTCGCATATGCATTTCTTTATGATTTTACCGTCAACGTTTACACAGATCGGGAAGAATATAAATTTCTATCCATAATGTCCATAAAATATAACGATAAAGGAAACCTGTTTTTCTCAGGAGTTTATTTGCATAACAACTTAAGGGTAAGAAAAAATTTTTCATGGAGAGAAATACGCAATGTTAATGTAAATATAGAAAAAGACCCTGAAAAGTCAATTTATTGAAAATAATATTAAATCAGGGCAATGGAATATGCCATTGGCTGCATTAATTATTGATGTTCTCTTCTGCGGTAGTTTCCACTGCTTCTTCCTGGCCTGCTTCCTGTTTCCCTGCGGGAAGATGGCCTCCTATCCCTGCCGCCTGATGGCCTTCTGCCACGGCTATGGTAATCCGGTTCAGGGGCGTTTTCTTCATTATCACGGAACTGTGCGATTAATTTGCCGTAATTGATATCGGTGTACTCTGTTTCAAGGTCTATGTTTATTTTCTCCATTTTTATCCTGTTTCTTCTCTGTATGCTCTGGATAAGGCTTTTCTGGCTGGGATCGAATATTGTCATTGCCCTTCCATCCTTGCCCATTCTTCCTGACCTGCCAACACGGTGTGCGTATGTTTCGGTACTCTCCGGCGCATCAAAGTTGATTATATCTGTAATATTTGGAATGTCAAGCCCCCTTGCAGCCACGTTTGTTGCAACAAGTATCCCTGAATCTATGTGCCTGAAATCCGCTATAGACCTCTCACGGGCATGCTGCTTCATTCCACCATGGATCAGCACGTTATTGAATCCTGATCTTGAGAGTATTAGATTTAAAAGGTCACCGGATCTCTGTGTCTTCACAAATACTATAGCTTTTCTGGAATTATAACTGTGTATGTAGGACATAAGAGTTGAGAATTTGTCAAACTTCTCAGATACAGTGTAAAGGTGTTTTATTGATGATGGTATAGCTTCATCCCCACCTGCATCTACAAACTCAGGGTTATTCATGAAATGGTTTGCTATTGTTTTAACCTCTGCAGGCAATGTTGCAGATAGCAATATAGTTTGCCTGCCTTCCGGGGTAAATGAGATAATTTTCTTTATGTCATCTATGAATCCCATATCAAGCATAAGGTCCGCTTCATCAAGTACCAGATACTTGACATGGTCAAGTTTAAGGTATTTCTGGTTGTATAAATCCAGTATTCTCCCGGGTGTCCCGATCACGATATCTGAACCAGGAAGTTCCTCAACCTGCCTTATTATGGATGCTCCACCATATACAATTGTTGATTTTATTCCAGAAATTTTTCCGAGCCTTGAGGCAACCCTGTGGGTCTGAAGCGCCAGTTCCCTTGTCGGCAATATAATTATTGCTTTTACACCTTTACCCTTTAACTTTTCTACCGAGTTCAACACAGGCAGTAGATATGCCGCTGTTTTACCTGAACCTGTTTTAGAACGTATAATAACATCCTTTCCCGTCAATACTACAGGAATTGCTTTTTCCTGGATTTCTGTTGGTTCCGTAAACTTCATTAAGCCTAATGATTTCCTTAAATTTTCTGATATATCCATATTTTCAAAACTAGACAATTTTAACACTTTATAAGATATAGTATATTACGATATATACTTAATTATTTAATTTTTAAAATGGTTTATCCTGTAAGGATATAGTTCGACTTAACTATATAATCATATTGACTCCCGCATATGGAAGCTTTCTCATTGAGATAATACTGTATTTCCGTTACACAGTATATTTGATATTGCCATCCTTTTCACAGGCAACAGGTGCTTTTCCAGATGTATATAATATATCCGGAACCTTTATTGGCTTTGCTTATAATATTATGTTCAACGTAGAAATATGCAGTTGTGGTCTGGCCTGGTTGTGCTATCACAGTTATTTAAATAGAAAATTTTTTCCTTAATATATAGCATCAAATGTAGTCATTTCTGTTAACTATGTTACCGGGATTCCCATGTATGTATGCTACGTTGAACATAATATTAT
>JAKBQO010000149.1 GCA_021835185.1 Thermoplasmata archaeon | reverse complement strand
TATAATCTTACTTTCCATCGTTGTATATTTATTATGCATATATAATAGATATGCGAGGGCAGGCATATAATTAAATAAACATTTTTAATCAGAAGCCATGGATAAGGAAAAATTTATACAGTCAGGGATGATAAAATTCGGTGATTTTACCCTGACATCAGGAAAGAAATCAACATATTATGTGGATATCAAGGAAGCATGCACAGACCCTGCAACATTGTCTGAAATTTGTGATGATCTGGCGGGGAAAACCATATACGATACTGTTGCAGGAATGGAACTGGGAGCTGTCCCATTAATAGTAGGGATATCATTAAAAACCGGAAAACCGTATATAATAATAAGAAAGGGAGAAAGGGAGCACGGTACAAAAAAGCAGATAATAGGAAATATAGTTTCAGGAAGCAGAATAGACCTTATAGAAGACGTTGTTACTACCGGAAACTCGTTATTAAAGACTGCAAAGATACTCAGAGAGAATGGGGCTATAGTAGACCATGCTGTATGTGTTGTTGATAGGGAATCTGGAGGAGAAGAGCTTTTAAAAGAAAATGGAATAAAACTTGAATCTGTGGCAAAAATATCTGAACTATTATGAAAATATATCGTCTATTCTTCCAAGTTCTATTGATGTGGTAGCGTTTCCAACCAGTATGCCACTGGAATTTGCCAGAATTGATGCACCGATGTAATAACTCCCATAATTGGCAGTTCCTGTTTTTACAGGGAGATGAAATATATCGCTTAAATTTTTTATTTCTTCTTCGCTTGCTTCGGGAGAAACAAGCATTCCTTTATTATTGAGAACAGCGACGCTTCCAACTGTACTGACTCCAGCAATTGTTGTTTTTATTACCTCAACGCCAAGTGTATCGGCTATTGCCTTCTCGGAAGATTCAGTAAATGATGGGTGTATTACTGCGGCCCTGTCGCTGGTTATAATATTATTTCCTATTGCATTTAACCGGTCCTTTAGAAAAAACAGTCTCCGCCCTCCAAGGTCGAGTCCGGAAAAATCATCTTTACTGGAGAGCCCGGAAACTACAATTCCGTTTGAATTGAAGACAAGCATTGTACCTATTAGGCTGAAGTTATCAACGATTACGCCGGCTGTTTTTACCTTTAGTGTTTCCTCTATTGAGAGTCGTGTTTCCTCCGGTATATTTCTGGGCAAAAAGGCAAAATCATTGAATACCTTTGCGTATACGCCAATAAAATCACTTTCGAATATGGATAATTTTTTAATCATAATATTACGGGAGAATTATTTCTGTTGTGCCATCTTCCAGTTTAATGATTTTCAGGCTTATCTTTGTGGGTATATGCTCTCTCCCTCTGTCCCATATGAGTTCATTTACCTTATTATCTATCCATATCTTCTCTACTTCTGACTTTGTATATCTTGAAACTGCTTCTTTTATTATGCCTATAGCAGTGTCAGCTCTCCTGCGCCTTGAGGATGACCTTGCACCCCTGAGTGATACTGTTATGAGCTCTTCTGTTGATAATTCATTATTCTCTGCCATCTTTTACACCTATAGTTTTAAGTTGGACCTTCTCCAGTTCTTCCTTTTAGGGTTCTGTGTCATTTTCCTGTCGGTTTTCATCATAACCCATCCAGGAACCCTCCTGTTTGAATTTACATGCTTCATTAATCTAATTTTCTTGCCAAGTGGCTTGTTTTTACTCATATTCATCTCCTCTCTATCTTTGTTTCCCTTGTGTTGCCTATCAATCTTGAAAGTATTCCCTTTAATTCTTCATCGCCTATAACCCTGTTGATTCTGCCCATACCGGCAAGCTGGATTAGTTGATTTTCAACATTGCTTACCAGATCAGGCCTTACAAGCTTAAGTGTGCTCAATCTTTCACGTGCTTCTGTTGATAATATCTGGCGTAATATCTGTTGCCTTCTGGCTTCTTCCTCCTGGATCTGCTTCCTATTTTCCTCGTCATACTGGCCTTGCTGCTGATTTCTCTGCATTTCCTCGAGTTTTCTTTGCCTTATCCTATTTAACTCGTCATCATTATCCATTTACAACACCATTACCAGATATTATTACAATATTCATAAGATTTTTTATTAAAGGTATTTTTCAAAAACCTTATCCTTTTCGGCAAGGCTTTTCATTACTTCCTTCGCTGCCTTATCCAGCATGGACTGGCCTGCAGGTGTAAGTGATCTGCCTGTCTTTGTGTCCTTCTTGAGATATCCTAGCGCCTCAAGGGACTGAAGTATATTCCTGATTATGAATCTGCTTCCCTGCACAGGATGGTACCTCTTTGTGCCCCTATCCTGGCGGCTGCCATATTCCTGGCTAAGCCTTGATATTCCTATATTGGTATTAAGATATACCTTCCTCATAATGGAAGCTAGCCTTGTATAGTACCAGTCATCCTGTACCCACGCACGTTCCTTGCCTATACCATCCTTGAGGTAATTTACCCAGTCCGGAATCTCCACATTTTTCTCTTTAAATTCTGATGCAAGCTTATTTAACAATAAATCTGCAGGAACTTCTTTAACATCTACCATATTATCACGATGCAGGTTTATTTATAAACTATTTATAACATTTTCGTTATTTTTAAAAATTTTTGGCTTTGCAATAAAAAATAATAACATAATGATATTTATAATCAGGTCTGTATAAGCATAATAAAGAATGCTTTGGAATAATAAAAATGATAGGCCCAGAGCCAGGCCGACAGATATTCCAAGTAAAATTATAGATAAAATAAATATAAATAGCATCGGATAGGTTCCAAAGGAATAGTAATTAAGGTTTGATGTTCCCGGCGGAAGTTTTTTCAGGAGGCGATTTATGTTTACCGTGAGTATAATATAGAACAGGGTTATAGCATCAATGAGTTCGAAAAGATCTATTAACCCGATTTTGTGGCTGATCACTATGGTCACAACCGTGAATGCTATTGCAATAACCGAGAATATAATTAAACCAAAGATACTCTTATAAAAGGCAATAGACTGCTTCTTAATAGGCAATGAATTTAGAACTTCAATACCCTTTCCCTCAACAACAAGCAGAAAAATTGCGTAAAATGAGGATACAAACTCTACCAGGTAAAGCAGGGTAAAAAATGAAGAACTGAAGCCATCTCCTATGCCAACTCCAAGGAAAAATGGAATTACAAATAGTACAGGCAGAAATATGTATGATAAGTTCTGGGGTTTTCTGAAGGTACTTTTTGCATCCTTTTTAAGGAAAGCTGCAAGCATTTTATTCCCTTTTATGTTTGAGTATACCTTTTCACTTGATTCGTTTTCCTCGGATGTCATGAGAATATTGTATATTTTCTCCCTTAAAGCAAAATATATGAAAACCACTATTACAAGAAATAAAAGTGATAAAAGTATCTCTATTATCCTGTAGATTAGAGGAAGGGTATAATTTAAATATACAATATATTCTAAATTTATTGGAAATGCAAATATTCTGACATAATATGGAAGAGAGGCAATTGCACTGCTAACATAGCCAAAATAAGATGGATCTTCGATCAGAAGGTAAAATGCCCCCAGGAAAAGGAAAAGTACCAGAATTTTGATTACATTTTTAATTGATGTGTGTGTTTTTGCCTTTTTCCCGGAATATATAAACAGTAGGGATGAGATAATAAAACTGACCATGAGCACAAGGAAAGCGTAAATTATGGCCAGGAATATAGTTTCATAGTCATCTGTGAGAAGATAAAAAAATATGGCAGATGGGAAAACAACAAAAATATATGATGATGAATTGTAAATAAACCATGATATAAACGGGACGTTGACATTGACATTGATCGGAATTGACTTCAGGGGGGCCATTATATTGTTGCTATATACAGAGTTAAAAAAAACGATGGAATTATAAATGCCTATTATGAAGAGATATAGAAATACTATAAGTCCGAAGGAAGCTAGCGCTGCTGTATCCTTCTCTTCAAAATAAACAGAATCAAGAAGCACAAAAATCATTGTAAAAAGTATTGCATTTGCGATATATGTCATCAATATATTTCTTGTGAAGTATGATTGTTTATTTATGGTATTTACGCTCCGCTGAAATTTTGGGGTATCTTTTAAAGCAAGATACCGTTGCTCAACCATTATTAATTTGCTTAAGAATAATGTCTGGTTTTTCATTTTATAGATTCCCTCAGAGAGTCAAGCAGATTGTCAAGGTCCTCGTCTCCGGTCAGTTTAAGGAATACCCCCTCAAGATCACTGTTGTTTGACCCTGCTTCACTTTTTAATTGATCAAGATTGCCTGTTCCGGCTATGTTCCCGTTATATAATATAGAAATGGTATCGCAGACAGTTTCCGCTATTTCCATTATATGGGTGGAAAAAATTACTGTTTTGCCCTTTGCTGTC